>JALGWK010000337.1 GCA_025774205.1 bacterium | reverse complement strand
CTGAGGATGTCAGTTTCCTGGACGCCCTCTCAGCCCACGCCGCCATCGCGCTCGAGAACGCCTTCCTCCTGCAGGAATCGCTGGTGAAACGGGAGCTGGAGAAGGAACTGGAGGTCGCCGAGAGCATCCAGAAGCGTCTGCTCCCCGCCGAGCCACCAGATGTCGAGGGATATGAGTTCGTCGGTGTCTGTACCCCCTGGGAATCGGTGGGTGGTGACTCATTCGACTTCATTCCGCTGGAAGATGGACGGCTCCTCATCTCGATCGGCGATGTCGTCGGTCACGGGATCCCGGCGGCCCTGCTGATGGCCAACCTGTACGCCTCTCTGCGCAGTCATTCCCAGTACGAGTTCGAGATTACCGACATGGTGGGGCGGTTGAACAATTTCATCCACCGCTCGACCGACACGATGCAGTACATCACCTTCTTCTGCGGGCTGCTCACACCTTCTACCGGTGAGTACGTCTACGTCAATGCCGGGCACAATCCCCCCTATCACATCCCTGCCGGCATCGGTCCTGATGATGAAGTACCCACCATGACCGAGGGCGGGGTGCCCCTCGGGATGATGCCCTCGATGCCCTATGAATCAGGCACGGTGACCATGGAAAAGGGTGATACTCTCTTCCTCTTTACTGACGGCGTCACCGAGGCGATGGATGAGGATGAAGAACTGCTGGGCGAAGAGGCCATCGAGGCCTGTCTGAAGAATGCAGCCGGCATGCCCATCGAAAGCGTTCTCCACGATATAACCGTTGAGGTGCGCGGCCACATGGGGGACACAGAGCCCGACGACGACGTCACCATGGTAGGAGTGCAGCGCCTGCCGTAAACACCCCGGGTATCGACTCTCCGCCTGTAAGCATCGGCAAGACCACCCCTGTAACCGTAAGGACTCCTAAGAGTTATGGGGGTTGGTTGAATTGACACAGCCCAATCCCGCGTGATATAAAAGAGAACTGCCGCTGTATGTCAGGAGTCCTCAATATACGATTCTGATGATCTGCCTGTCCTTTTCTGGCGGGAAAGAGTTTTAGGCGTACGTATCTGATGATCCGCGAAACTCGCCGATCCGTTCCTCCTCTCTTCCGGTTATCGTTGCCCGGCCTCCTTCTCCTTGTCGGCTGCCTGGCAGTCCCCGGTACTGTTTCGGCTGAAATCGAACCACAGCAACAGGAACCGATCACGGTCGGTGTCATCGATCTGGACGTGAACAATGTCGATGTCGGGGAAGCCAGGGCTGTTTCAGAGCGGCTCCGGACCTGGTTGGGGCGGACCGGTGTGTTCCAGGTTATCGAGCGCAACCAGATGGATACCATCATGGAGGAGCTCGGCTTCCAGTACAGCGGGGCCTGCAATACTGACGAATGCGTGGTGCAGGTCGGTCAGATGCTCGGCGCGACCAAGATGATCGCCGGCAGCATCTCGATGGTAGGGACACTCTACTCTCTCCAGGTCCGCATCGTCGATATCGGCACTTCCCGGATCGAGCACACCTCATTCCGCGATGAAGAGGGAGGCATGACGGCGGTGCTGAGAGATGCCACGCAATTCGTGGCCAACCAGCTGGCAGATTTCGTGCGCGGGACTGTGACGGACCCGCCGGTGGATCCGGGAGAACCCTCAGCACCTGCAACCGCGCAGATCACCCTGCTCAACGGTGTAGCCTGGTCGATCGTGCGGATCACCGGGGATGACAACCAGCGGGACATTCTCACTGGCGCCAGCCACGACCTGACCCTGCCTCCGGGCACCTACACGGTGACCGTCCGTCTGCCTGGCTACACCTCGTGGCAGCAGGAAATACAGCTCAATGATGGCGACCAACTCTCCTTCCCCCTGGTGCACCGACGGAAATCAAGGCTGGCTGCCGGATTGCTCTCTCTCGTGGTACCCGGAGCCGGCCATTACTATTCCGGCCGGAACGGCCGGGGAACCCTGGCTCTTCTGTCCGGAGCTGCGGCGATCGTCTACGGTGCATCACGCTTCGAGACCTATGTTTCAATGCGGAATGAGTACGATGGGCTGCGTGGTGACTACGCCGCCGCGACGCTGTATGAGGATCTGGCCGACATCAAAACCCGGATGGACGATTCGTTCGCCGAACTGCGGTCTGAACGTGACAACCTGGATGGGGTGGTCGCTCTCCTCGGGCTGGTCTGGGTTCTGAACGCCGCCGACGCCATCTTCCTCATGCCCCGACATCCAGAAGTTCAGGAAAGTGATGGAGCCGGGGCCGGAGCGGCTCTTGAGCCAGATCTGGTCCTCGAACCCTACCACGGCAGGCTTTCGCTGAACCTGCGGATATCGTTCCGGCCATGAGAGGCTTCCGCTCAACGGTTCTGCTCCTCATGCTCCTGCCGGCCGGCCTGGTCGGTTGTGATGCCCTGGGTGACCTCATCACTGATCTGCCCGAAGAGCCCCCGATTGACAATCCGCTCGATCCCGATCCCGAGAATCCGAACTTCGTCCCCCCGAACACGAACATCCTCTCACCCTCCGGTGGTTCCACCTTCTCCACGGCCAGCGTCATCGTCACCTGTCAGGGCAATCAGGGGGTC
>JALGWK010000336.1 GCA_025774205.1 bacterium | reverse complement strand
CGATGCTGAAGGAGCGGTCGACCTCATCCTCGGTGATGCTCGAAGGCCTGCGGTCACTCACCCGTCATATGGAAACGGCTGCCGCTCCGCGAGCGGTGGCAGCGGCCCTGCACGGTTCGATATCGAGCTCGGTCCAGCTGGAAGCGCTCGACCTGGCTGAGCCATTCGCGCTGGTCGAACCGGTGCGTTCAGCTCTCAGGGATGTCCTTCGTCCCGGATCAGTCTCCTCCTCGGTGAAACTGAAGGCGATCAAGGTGCTGGGGCGACGCGTCTCCGAGAGTGAGATCCGCACTCTTATAGGAGTGGCGATTGATCATTCGAATTCATCAAGCGTTCAGCTTGCAGCGATTGAAGTTCTGGAGGATGCCGCGGATCAGCCCGATACCCGGGAACTGCTCTTCGCCGGTCTCGATCGGCGCCGGTCTCGATCGGCGTGGCTCGAGTTCGGTGGTACTCGCCTCGGTCAAGGCTCTGGAGCCATATGTCAGGAGTGATCGGCAGGTGCGGGAGCAATTCATCGGGGTCATGGAAGAGCGCCAGATCTCATCGAGCGCGCGGGTCAGGACCGCCGGGGCCCTGGTGCCCGATTCCGATAACGCGACGACACGATTCGTGACGCGATCGATGTGGTCAGGAAGATCGATCCGGAGAAGGCGCGGGAGATGGAGCAGAAGTACGGTCGACCGTCATCACTTCTGCGGCGGATCTTCGGCCCGCGCCAGCCGTAGCCGTGATTGAGTGATAGCCCGCTGTGACATGCCTCCGGGCGATTCGGGCGGAGCGCGCACGGCTCCGCCCGTTCCGGTGCCGCTCGAATGCGACGGTTGTTGCGTGACAGGGCACTACCGCCGGGCTGCCCTCTGCATCCGCTGCTGGCCGTCGGGGTTGTGGATGGTGTAATTGTAGTCGCCGCTGACGGTGACGGAGCCGTGCTCCCCCTTCGCGTTGATGGCTACGGCCCGATCGCTGAAGTTGGTGTTGCCGTCGTTGGTCTCTTCCACCATCCGCCGGATCGCCTCACCGCAGGCCTCGGTGGGGGACATCCCCCGCCGCATCATCTCGCAGACCGTGAAGGAACCGCAGATCCGGATCACCTCTTCCCCGCGGCCCGTGAACCCGGCCGCGCCCACGTCCCGCAGGACGTAGAGCCCGGCGCCGACGATCGGGGAGTCGCCGCACCGTCCGGGGATCTTGCCTGAAAGTCCCGAGGTGGTGGTGCATCCCGCCACCTGGCCGTTCACATCCACCGCCAGGACGTTGATGGTGCCGTACGTGCGTTCCAGTTCACGCTGGCGGCGGCCCCGCTCGCTCGGTGGGAGGGGGCGCTTCATCTTGACGGCCGACTCCTCCCTGGAGAGCCAGTCGTCGGTGTCGCTCCGCCTGGCTACCCAGTTGCGGTACCAGCTGCGGCTCGCCTCGTCGGAGATGTCGGTGACCTGGTGGCCCATCTTCACCGCGAACTCGGTCGCGTAAGGGCCGACGATCATGCAGTGGTCGGTGTACTCCATCACCGCGCGGGCCACCGATGAAGGGTGCTCGATCCCCTCGATGCATCCCACCGCGCCGCACTGCATCGAGCGCCCGTCCATGATGGTGCAGTCGAGCTGGATTACACCTTCCTCGTTGGGAAGGCCTCCCACACCGACGCTGGTATCCCGGGGATACACCTCGGCCGCCATGGCCCCGGCGTGGACCGCGTCGAGGGCGTCACCCCCGTCCTTGAGCACCTCCCAGGCGGCGTCGGAGGCCCAGGTCTTCACGCCTGACACGAGCACCATCGGGAGCCCGGCCGGGGATCCGGTCCCGTACTTCAGATTCAGGTGCGGGAACTCCCCGATCACCGCCGCGCCCGCCGCGACACCCGCGGCCTTCTCCAGGAATCCTCGACGACTGACGTTCTTGCTCATTGGATCTTCTCCTTGATCATTGCTGTCTGATCGATCGTTGCTCTCCGATCCCACCGGTGAGGCTTCTCAGTCGCCGGGGGGGATGATGCGGTAGTTCCGACAGACCTCAAGCAGGAGGTCGATAGGGATGGCATGGCTCGTGTTGTCGCGTGCTCCAGTCACAGTGGTGGCGCGCAGGACACTGTTCAGGATCGCCTCCTCGGCGGCGTCCATCACCGCCGTGAAGAGGCCGCTCATGGCGGTGTTACCGAGGTGGGGTCCCTCCCGCAGCATATTGTCCCCGCGCCCATCGATCCTGACTTCTTCGGCGGATGAAAAGGCGATGACGTAATCGCCGGAACCGTTGCTGAAACCGGCCCCGACCCGCGCCATCCCTCCGAGAGCCCGGAAGGCGAGGCGCTCCAGGTTGCGGGCCTCCAGCGGCGCGTCGGTAGCCACGATGATCATGCATGATCCCTCGTCGGGTGATTCCTCCAGGTCGATCCCCGGCTGGCGCTCCCGCATGAGGCGCCGCACATCACCACCGACTGGTGACCCGTTCACCCTGAGAGTGCCGCCGAAGTTCGACTGGACCAGCACCCCGACGGTGTAGGTCCCGGTGTTGTAGATATTGACCTGACGGCTGCTGGTGCCGATGCCTCCCTTGAAACCGAGCGCCCGGGTACCCGTGCCCGCTCCGACCGATCCCTCCGCGACCGGTCCCGGAGAGGCTGAACGGATTGCCGCGAACACCTCCTCCTCACCGATATGGCGGCCCCGGATATCGTTGAGACCGCCGTCGTTGGTCTCCCCCACCACCGGATTGATCGATCCGACGTTCTCCATGTCGGGCAGCGCCAGCATCCAGCTCATGAGCGCGTCCGCCACCCGTGGCACATTCAGGGTGCCGCAAAGCAGGATCGGAGTCTCGATGGTGCCCAATTCCTCTATCTGGGTGGCACCGGCCAGTTTGCCGAAGCCGTTCCCCACGAAGAGTGCCGCCGGCACCTTCTCGAAGAAGAGATTGCCGCCGTGGGGGAGGATGGCGGTCACACCAGTCCTGATATCATCTCCCTCGATCAGGGTGACCTGTCCCACCTCTACACCCGGAACATCGGTAATGGCGTTCAGTGGTCCGGGCTGGTAGCGGCCGATCACGATCCCGAGATCGCGGGCCGCCCGTGGTCGAGCGGTCCGATCGGGGTCCTGGCTGGAGGAGGCCGCCGGCCAGAGAATGATCATCACCAGAGTCATTCCTCCGGCAGCGATCCGGTGCAATCGGTCGATGGTCCGGCGTCTGGAGTTCATGCCGGCATCGTATCAGCGGTCCACCAGTCGGAGCAACAGGTAAGCCGGTGGTCCGGTCGAGGGAGGATATTATAGGATTGTTATTCGTGGACAACCCCCCTGCAGTCACCTACTATCAAACCTTGGACGGACTTGCAATTTCCACACAGCCGCTACAAGTATGTCATGACAAACGAACAGGTCACGCGTCTC
>JALGWK010000048.1 GCA_025774205.1 bacterium | reverse complement strand
TTGCACGCGAACCACAAGTACCTGACCAGAAGTCAGGTTGGTCTTATCGGAGCCAACAGCGTCGCGGAACGTCTTGAGGACCTTGACAAGCGGCTGGCCAAGATTCGTTCAGTGGTGTGAGGCTCCGACCTTTTCAGGCACGAACCTGGTGTCGCCCGTCGAGCCCTGGGTGACGGACGCATCAGACTCGTGGCGAAGCGTCCCGGATCGTAGAGGCCTGCACCCCCTCTCCGACCGGGGCGTTTCTTTTTTTGTCAATTATCGGGAGTGTTCACCCGCCATGAGGGGTGGGTGAGCCCGTATTTCACGACCCGGTAATTGAGGGCCCGCCGGCTGATGCCGAGCAGACGCGCTGCCCGGCTCTGAACCCAGGCGCACTTCTCCAGGGCCTCGATGATCGCCTGTCTCTCCAGTTCCCCGAGATTGGTGGTAACCTCAGCTGCATCAGTCTCAGTCGTTCCGTTGTCACTGATCGCCTGCCCTTCCACCGCCGCGGCCGTGACTTCCCCTGTTCCCTCCGTTCGGGAGATGGCCAGGTCGCTCAGCTCGATCACCTCGCCCTCGCAGAGAAGCACGGCCCGGGCGACAGCGTTTTCCAGTTCGCGGACATTTCCCGGCCATGGATACGTCTCCATGAAGGCTATCGCCTCCGGAGAGAAGTCGCGTACCTGCTTCCGCTCCTCGAACCGTGATTTCTTGAGGAAAAACTGCGCCAGCAGGGGGATGTCCTCGGAGCGTTCCCGCAGGGATGGAAGATGGATCGTGACCACGTTCAGCCGGTAGTAGAGGTCCTCCCTGAAGCCGCCTTCGAGGATCTCCTCCTCGAGTACCCGATTGGTGGCGGCGATGATGCGCACGTCTACCCGCGTCAGCCTGGTTCCCCCCAGACGCTCGAACTCCATACTCTGGAGGACCCGCAGGACCTTGGCCTGGGTGGCGGGACTCATGTCACCGATCTCGTCCAGGAAGATCGACCCGCGGTTGGCCTGTTCGAAACGGCCGATACGCTGCTTGACGGCCCCGGTGAAAGAACCCTTCTCGTGACCGAAGAGCTCCGATTCGAGGAGCGTGTCCTGGAGCGCGGCGCAGTTCACCTTGATGAAAGGTTGATCCTGACGCGGGCTGTTGTAGTGGATGGCGGCCGCTATCAGTTCTTTCCCCGAGCCGGTCTCGCCGGTTACCAGGACCGGTGTCCGACTGGCGGCGACCTTGGAGACCTGCTGGAAGACTTCCTGCATTGAGCTGCTCTCACCAATGATGTCGCGCAGACGGAAGATGTGCCCGCTCTGGCCCACGAAGTAGTTCCGCTGAGAGATCCAGGTGAAGGTTTCACTGGCCCGCTCGATCCGGAGCCCCAACTCCTCCACCGACAGGGGCGCCCTCACCACATCGTGGACTCCGGCGGTGATGAGCTGCTTCAGGGTGTCCTCGTCGGGCACGTCGTAGACGATGATCCTGGCCTGGGATGAGCCCTCGATGGCTTCGGTCACCAGTTGTTCTATGAGGGCTTCGTCGAGGTCACCCTCCTCCCCGGCAATCATCGAGTAATCGGTGACCACGATCCCGAACGAGATCTGTCCGGTGAGCTGTTCATAAGCCTCCCAGCCGGGTGCGTGGGAGAGGAATCCGACACTGGCGTCGAGCTGCGCCGTCAGGGCCCTGACCATGTTGTTGCCGGGGGCGAAGAGCAGGGTCGGACAGGAGAGGATCATTCACGGCCTCCCGGGAAAACCATAATGATGGACTCGAGCATCGCCGCACCCAGCAGGAGCGGCACCGTGGCCCGCAGGAAGAAGGCCCGTGCCCAGACGGTATCAGCCAGTATGTCGAACCAGTCGAATCCCAGGGTTGCGGCGGAGGCCTGCAGCGCCACTGCCGAGGAGGCAATGATGATGGGCAGTTCTATCCAGGAGTGGGGCATCAGGAATGCGATCCAGGCTCGCTCCCCGCCCGCGCGCCGGGCCATGACTCCGGTATTGAGTCCGGTCAGGATAATAAGGATCACGCTCAGTGGTGGTGCCCAGGCAGCGGCGATTACCAGCAGTATCGTGGTGGCGTTGATCAGGGTGATCATCAGGGTCAGGTAGACCAGCCCCCTCGGCCGCTCTTCAAGCCACTGTTCCAGTTTGCCCAGCAGCCAGTGTCCCCAGGCTGTGGCCCAGGCGACCTCCTTCTTCTCGGCCACGATACCCAACCAGAGGCCGCCGAAGAAGAGGATCACCGCCGCCCCGAGTGCCTCCCAGGCGAGCGGGCCCCAGATGAAGGACCATGGTCTGGCGAACCACCATAAAACCGTTGACACCGACACCAACCTCCCATTCACTGAGGACATCAGACTCAGGGGCACTGGCCTGCCTGCTGCAACTCGCGGCTTTCCCTTATTGAGGGGGGGGAGCCGTTTTACATTGACCGGTCACCACACAGGGCTGAAGGCATGGTAAAGCCAACGTACCTCAGCAGCAAAGCGATAGAAAAACTCGAAGGCGAACTGCGTGAACTGAAATTCGTGCGGTCGCCGGCCGTGAGTCAGGCGATCAAGGTGGCCAGAGAGCATGGCGACCTCTCCGAGAACGCTGAATATGACGCGGCGAAGGAAGAGCAGCAGCACGTTCAGCGCCGGATTACACAACTCGAGGAGATCCTCGCCACCGCCCGTCCGATCGAGGATCTCGAGTTGCCGGAAGGCACCTGTTATCTCGGCTGTACGGTCACCCTGGAGGATCTCGAGGACGGCAGTGAGGAGGTCTACACGCTCGTGGCGCCGCCGGAAGCCGATCCCAGGAAGGGTACCCTCAGTGTCGAGAGCCCGATCGGCAGTGGCCTGCTGGGGAAGAAAGTGGGCGAGGAGGTGGCGATCACCATCCCGGTCGGTGAAGTCAATTACCGTATCATTTCAGTAGAGCGAACCTCCGGCAACTGACATATATTTAGCCCTGCCAATCAGGGCACGGTATCAGAGGACTGTCCCGGAATACCGGGATAAGTGCATTATGCGGCTCCAGGTCGTATCCGGGGTGTGAAGGGACGCTGTGGGGACCGCGAGCAAACATTCAGGTGGACAACAGCACAGATAACAGGAGGGTACCTCCGTGGCAGCTCCCAGACGTGTTGTCATCATGGGTGCGGCAGGAAGGGATTTCCATAACTTCAACTGCCGCTATCGGGACAATGAAGACTTCGAGGTTGTAGCCTTCACGGCGACCCAGATCCCTGACATCGATGGACGGTCGTATCCCGCCGAACTGGCCGGATCGCTCTATCCCGGAGGCATCCCCATCGTGGCCGAAGAGGAACTGTCGACCCTTATCACCGAGCAGGATGTGGATGAAGTGGTCTTCTCCTACAGTGATGTCGACTACCACCATGTCGGGAACTGCTCCTCAATCGCCAACGCCGCCGGCGCCGACTTCGTGCTGCTGAGCGCGGAATCGACCATGCTGAAGGCCGCCGTTCCGGTTGTTGCGATCTGTGCTGTACGGACCGGTTGCGGCAAGAGCCAGACGACGCGGGCCGTGGCACAGGTTCTGAAAGAGGCCGGTAAAAAGGTGGTCGCGATCCGACACCCGATGCCGTACGGCGACCTGGTGAAGCAGGCCGTACAGCGGTTCGAAACCGTTGACGACCTCGAGAAGCACGATTGCACTATCGAGGAGATGGAGGAATACGAGCCGCATATCGTGAACGGCACCATCGTCTATGCCGGGGTGGATTACCACGCGATCCTCAAGGCCGCCGAGCAGGAAGCCGATGTGATCCTGTGGGACGGGGGCAACAACGACACGCCCTTCTACCAGCCCGATGTTTTCATCACCGTCGCCGATCCCCATCGTGCCGGACACGGCTCCCGTTACTACCCCGGGGAGACCAATCTCAGGATGAGTGACGTGGTGCTGATCAACAAGGAAGACACCGCCGACCAGGAAGGTATCGACGCGGTCCGTGAAACCGTGCGGGCTCTCAACCCCGGGGCGGTCGTCATGGACGCCAATTCACCGATCACGGTGGAGGATGAGTCGGTGATCACGGGGAAGCGGGTCCTGGTCGTTGAGGACGGTCCGACCCTGACCCACGGGGGCATGAAATATGGAGCCGGAGTCGTCGCGGCCGAACAGCACGGCGCCGCCTCCATGATCGATCCCCGACCGTTCGCGGTCGGCAGCATCGCGGAGACATTTGAGAAGTACCCGGAGATAGGCGTTCTCCTGCCCGCCATGGGGTATGGAGATGAACAGGTGAAGGATCTGGAGGCCACGATTGCCGCTTCCGACGCCGAAGGGGTCGTGATCGGAACCCCGATCGATCTCCGCCGGATCATCGACATCGCCCAGCCGAGCACGAGAGTGCGGTACGACCTCGAGGTGATCGGAACCCCCGATCTCGCCGAGGTACTGAAGCCGGTGCTGGAGGGCTGATCGGGATGCAGTCCCGATCGCCGGAAGAGGTGTGGTTGTGAGCAAGGGCAAGGGATTGCTGGTGGTCGCGCTCGGCGGAAACGCCATCACGCGCCAGCATGACACCGGAGCGATCCCGGAGCAGTTCATCAACACCCGGGAGAGCCTGGCTCCGATAGCCGATGAGATTGTAAGCGGTCGGCGGGTTGTCATCACTCACGGCAACGGACCGCAGGTAGGGAACTACCTGATCAGGGTGGAACGGGCCCAGAGTGAGGTGCCCTACCTGCCTCTGCCGATCATCGTGGCCGATCTGCAGGGCGGTATGGGTTACATGATCTCCCAGGTGATGCAGAGGCTCCTTCAGGAGCGGGATTCCCTGCACGCCGTGACGACCGTGCTTACGCAGGTGCTGATCGACACTGATGATCCGTCACTGACCGATCCGACGAAATATGTCGGTCCGTTCTACGACGAGGCCGAGGCCCGTCAGCTTGCCGAGGAACGCGGCTGGTCGGTCAAGGCTGACAGCAACCGCGGCTGGAGACGGGTTGTCTCCTCACCGCGACCGATCGAGATCATCGAAGCCGGGATCATCCGCCAGCTGATCGACAACGGGACAGTGGTTGTGGCTGCCGGTGGCGGTGGCATCCCCGTCAGACGCACGGGGGGCGGATTCCTGGAGGGTGTCGACGGTGTGATCGACAAGGATCGGGCATCAGCGGTACTTGGTCTCGATGTCGAGGCCGCGGAACTCCTGATCCTGACCAGTGTGCCGTATGTATCGCTCGATTTCGGCACTCCTGAACAGCGTGACCTCGAACATCTCACCCTGGCCGAGGCCAGGGCGTATATGGACGAAGGACACTTCCCGCCCGGGAACATGGGGCCGAAGATCGAATCGGCCATCCAGTTCCTCGAAGGGGGGGGAGAGCGGGTGTATGTCGGTGCCGTTGACCAGGTCGGGGATATCCTGGCCGGTCGAAGCGGGACCGTGATAACACAGACCTAGAGCCGCCCCGACAGAAGGGGAGGTCGAGCGTTTCGGACCTTCCGGCGGTTCTTCGTCACATGGGGGAATACACAGCCCCCGACAATCCAAGGGAGGATGACGAGTATGGCTCTGAAAGCGGGGCTCTACGTTGATGCAGCCAATCTGTATCGCAAGGATGGACCCTCTATCAACTACCGGGTACTGAAGGATTTCATTTCCGAGGAACGGGAACTCCTGCGGTGCAATGCGTATGTGACCGTGGACCCGGAGAACCCGAAACCGGTGAAGGGCTTTATCAGTGCATTGCGCGACATCGGTTTCAAGGTGATCGAGAAGGAGTGGTCACGTTCCGCGGATGGCCGGGTCAAGGCAAACATGGACATGGAACTTGCCGTTGATATTCTGACCCAGGCAGAGAACCTAGATGTCGTGGTTCTGGCGTCGGGCGATTCCGACTTCGTGCGGCTCATCCGCGCGGTACAGAACCTGGGGAAGCGGGTAGAGGTGATCGCGTTCCAGGACCGGGTCGGCTTCGACCTGATCAAGGAAGCGGACTCCTTCAACGCGCTCGAGTCGCTCGAGGACATCTTCATGGCGACACCCGATCCGCCTCAACCGATGACCAACGACACACCCGCCCTTCAGAGTGCTGACTCGAAGGGGCAGGAGGATCGTGTAAGCCGGTTTTTCCGGCGTTAGTGTCATGTCACGTGACAATCGTCAGTCTCGGAGTGACGCCGTGCCCTGCCGGTAAGGCGCGCCGACGCGGCATAGCGGTGGCTATGGCAAGGAAGCGCAACGCAGCCGGAAGGGATTCGGCGCCGCTCGAATGCGGCGGTTGTTGCGCGGCAGGGCACTTGTCTCAACCGGAGAGAGCTGGTTCGCCCACCGATCGCTCTTTTCCGGGTGGAGGTCTGAGTCACCCGTCCCGGAGAACCGGGCGGGAAACGGATCCACTCGAAAAAGGACAGGGGAATGAAGGTCCACGAATTTCAGGCGAAGGAAGTCCTGAGCCGATTCGGTGTGACGGTGCCCGACCACCGTGTCGCCTCCACTTCGGAGGAGGCGGAAGCCGCCGCGACCGAACTCGGCGGCGGGACGGTGGTGGTCAAGGCCCAGATCCATGCCGGAGGGCGGGGCAAGGGCGGCGGCGTCAAGGTCGTCCAGAACCCGGCGGAGGCGAAAGCCGCCGCTGAAGAGATACTGGGCATGTCGCTCGTCACACACCAGACCGGTCCGGAAGGCCAGCTGGTCAGGATCATCCTGGTGGAGTCGGGCATGTCTATCGCCACAGAACTCTACGCCGGGATCGTGCTTGACCGCGGAGCGGAGAAGCCGGTCTTCATGGCTTCATCCGAGGGTGGCATGGAGATCGAGGAAGTGGCCGCAAGGACACCCGAGAAGATCGTCAAGCAGTGGTTCGACACTTCCACGGGTCTCAGGCCCTACCAGGCCCGGGAACTGGCCTTCGCGATCGGCCTCGAGGGAAAGCAGGCGGGGAACGCGGCGAAGCTCTTCATTGCCCTGGCCCGCGCCTACATCGAGACCGACGCAAGCCTGGCGGAGATCAATCCCCTGGTGGTCACGACCGACGGTGAGGTCATGGCGCTCGACGCGAAGATCAACTTCGACGACAACGCCCTCTACCGTCACAGTGACATCGCGGAATATCACGATCCCCATGAAGAGGATCCGCTCGAGGTCGAGGCCCAGAAGTTCGACCTGAACTACATCAAGCTGGACGGCAACATCGGCTGCATGGTCAACGGCGCCGGTCTGGCGATGGCGACGATGGACCTCATCAAGTACGCCGGCGGTGAACCGGCCAACTTCCTCGACGTCGGCGGCGCCGCTGATGTGGTGACCGTCTCGAACGGGTTCCGCATCCTGATGAGCGACAAGAACGTCAAAGCGGTCCTCATCAACATCTTCGGCGGTATCGTCCGCTGCGACCGGGTCGCCCTGGGAGTCGTCGAGGCGATGGGACAGGTCGAGGTCGACGTTCCCGTGGTAGTGAGGCTGGAAGGCACCAACGCCATCGAGGCAAAGAAGATCCTGAACGATTCCGATCTCGATTTCCTCGTGGCGGCGGACTTCAAGGACGCGGCGGAGAAGGCGGTCGCCGCCCTGGCTATCACACCTGACGGGAAAGGAGCCTGAACATGAGCATTCTCGTTAACAAGGACACGCGGCTCCTCGTACAGGGTATCACCGGTGGCGAGGGCACCTTCCATACCGAACAGATGATCGATTACGGCACCAATGTGGTGGCCGGCGTGACGCCCGGGAAGGGCGGCCAGGACCACCTCGGAGTGCCCGTCTTCAACACCGTGGCCGAAGCGGTCCGGGAGACCGGCGCCAACACCAGCATCATCTTCGTGCCGCCCCCCTTCGCCGCCGACGCGGTGATGGAATCGGCCGATGGCGGACTCGACCTGATCATCTGCATCACCGAAGGCATCCCGACCCGTGACATGGTTGCGGCCAAGAGAAAGGTCGTCCACAGCGGCGCCCGGCTGATTGGTCCGAACTGTCCCGGCGTCATATCGCCTGGTGAAGCGAAAGTCGGAATCATGCCGGGCTTCGTTCACAAACCCGGCCGGGTGGGGATCATCAGCCGGAGCGGCACCCTCACCTACGAAGCGGTCGGACAGCTTGTAGCGGCCGGACTGGGTCAGTCGACCGCGATCGGCATCGGAGGGGACCCGATCATCGGTTCCACCTTCACCGACCTGCTCGCACTCTTCGCGGACGATGATGACACCGACGCGGTGGTCCTGATCGGTGAGATTGGCGGGTCGGCGGAACAGGAAGCGGCGGCATTCATCGCCGAGAGTTTCCCGAAGCCGGTTGTCTCTTTCATCGCCGGCCAGACCGCTCCTCCAGGCCGCCGGATGGGTCACGCCGGCGCCATCATCAGCGGCGGCGGTGGTACGGCTGCCGAGAAGATGACCGCTCTGTCTGAAGCGGGAGCGACAGTGTGTGAGAGTCCCGCGATCATCGGGGAGATGATCGTCAAGGCCCTCTCGTAAACGGTTCACGGGCTGTCCCGGGCCTCCGGGCCCGGGACGACTGCAAGGAAGGTTCAGATGGAACTGACGTGTCTGCTCGTGAAGCCTGATGGTGTCTCCGATGGCCACATCGGTGAGATCGTCGCAAGGATGGAGAGCGAAGGATTCATTATCCGCGGCTGGTTGAGTACATGACCGGCGGCCCGATCGTCGCCTGCGCCCTCGAACGGGAGGATGCCGTGAGTCACCTGCGGACCGTGATCGGCGCCACCGATCCGGCCGAGGCAGCCGAAGGGACCATCAGGGCCCTGTTCGGCACCGACATCGGCACCAACACGGTCCACGGATCCGATTCCATCGAGAACGGCATCCGTGAGGCGCTCTTCTTTTTCTCTGAGCGGGAACTGGCGGAATCGGGAGCATCCGTGTAAATTTCGGGGTTCCGATTGAAAAAAGGGGATACGGGTGGCTGACCGCATTTTTTTTGTGGGTCTTACAGGATTGAGAGAGGGACGTCATCGGTACGAACTGACCGAAGCCGGGGCGACCCTCGAACTGCCTGAAGATGGCCTGACGGTCGAAGGAAATGTCCGTCTCGACCTGGAACTCGACCGGACCGGGACCATCCTGATGGCCCGCGGTGAAGTCACCGCGGAGATGGAGTTGACGTGTTCCCGCTGTCTCGATCCGTTCAGGAACGCGATGTCCCCGCGGTTCGAAGTCGTGATCCGGATGGGGAACAACACGCTTCAGCTTGAGGACGAGGAAGATACGCCCGTGGAATTCGTGGATAATGGGGTGTCGTTCGCCGCTCCAGTGCGGGAATCGATCATCCTCACTGTTCCGATGAAGCCGCTCTGTGATGATGGTTGCCAGGGGTTGTGCCAGAGGTGCGGAACGAATCTGAACCGTGCCTCATGTGAATGTCCGACGGAACCGGTCGATCCGAGATGGAGCGACCTGAAGATATTGTCGGAAGAAACCTGAGGAGAACAGGCTAATGGCTGTCCCAAAGAGAAGACATTCCACCTCGCGCAAGGGGAAGAGACGGAGTCATATGCAGTTGAAGCAGCCCGCTCTGGGTGTCTGCGAACACTGCAATCACCCCAAGCTCTCCCACCGGGCATGCCCGAACTGCGGTTACTATCGGGGTCGCCAGGTGATATTCCCGCGAGAGGTATAGTATTATTTTCTCGGTCTCTCGATGAGAATCGCCCTTGATGCCATGGGGGGGGATTTTGCCCCTGATCGGATCGTGGCCGGAGCTGTGGAAGCCGCGGCGTCCGCCGCCGGTGCCTTCGAGGTTGTGCTTGTGGGTGACAGCGCAATTCTGAAGGAGCGGTTCGGCAAACAGATCCACGGTCTACCCATCGAGATCGTCCACGCCGAGGACGTGATCGCAATGGGGGAGGCGCCGGCTGTAGCCCTCCGGCGGAAGCGGGAAAGCTCGATCGGGATTGCGATGGAACTGCATCGCTCCGGGGAAGTTGACGCGGTCATCTCGGCGGGCAATACCGGGGCGGCGATGGGTTCGGCGCTCATCACCCTCGGACGCCTCAAAGGGGTGACACGGCCGGCGATCGCCTCGCTCTTTCCCTCAACCCGCGGAGCGACCCTGGTCCTCGATGTCGGTGCCAACATCGAGGTCGCTGCCAGTAATCTCCTGCAGTTCGCCGCGATGGGGAGTGTCGTCGCTGAACAGGTCTTCGATGTGACTGAGCCGATGGTCGGACTGTTGTCGATCGGGGAAGAAGGCAGCAAGGGCACCGAGATAGTTGTCGAGACTCACCGGAAGCTGCTCAACTCGGGACTCAATTTCATCGGGAACATCGAGGGGCACGACATCCTGACCGGCGCTGCTGATGTGATTGTCTGTGATGGGTTCACCGGCAACATCATCCTGAAATTCACCGAGGGGATCACCTCCTTCTTGACAGAGGGTGTCAAGCGGGGTTTGTCTAAGAGCCCATTGGCGTATGTTGGCGCCCTCCTGATGACACCTGTGCTCGACGAGATAAAAAGGAACCTCGATTACGAAGAATACGGAGGCGCGCCGCTGCTGGGCATCAATGGAGTGGTGATCATCTGCCATGGCAGGGCCTCGGCCAAGGCGGTCAGGAATGCTGTATTCATCGCGAGCCGCATTGCCGAAGAGAAACTGAACGATCATATCAAAGTGCGATTGGACGAGATTCATGCCGCCGACCTTCAGTGACAGAGCCCGTGGAGCCAGCCGTATCCTCGGAACGGGCCGTTGCATACCTGAAGAAGTGATTACGAACGCAGACTTCGAGAAGATCATCGACACCACCGATGAGTGGATCACCACGCGGACCGGTATGAAGCGCCGCCACCGGGTCGCCGAGGATGAGGCCACGAGCGACCTGGCCGCCGCCGCTCTCAGTCGCGCGAGCGAGGACGCCGGGATCGAACTGACCGATCTGGACGCCATCATCGTTGCCACC
This sequence comes from bacterium, assembly GCA_025774205.1. Classification (GTDB taxonomy): domain Bacteria; phylum Blakebacterota; class Blakebacteria; order Blakebacterales; family Blakebacteraceae; genus Blakebacterum. The sequence continues at coordinate 13,702 of JALGWK010000048.1, read as the reverse complement.
GCCACCCCCGACATGCCCTTTCCGAGCACCGCCTGCTTCGTCCAGCAGCATCTCAACCTGCCGGGGATTCCGGTCTTCGATATCAGCGCCGCCTGTTCCGGCTTCATCTACGCTTCAACCATGGCCAACAGCCTGATCGCGGCCGGTCAGTTCGAAAAGATCGGTGTCATCGGCGCCGAGACCCTCACCCGGATCACCAACTACAAGGATCGCAGCACCTGTGTTCTCTTCGGGGATGCCGCCGGCGCGGCCCGCGGCCATCTTCGGCCCGAGTGACGGGGAGCGGGGTGTGATCGCGGCCTACCTGGGAGCCGACGGGAACCTCAGTCACCTGCTGAACATGCCGGGGGGCGGATCGAGACAACCGGCTTCCCGGGAGACGGTCGAGGCTGACCTTCACTACATCCACATGGAAGGCTCCGAGGTATTCAAGTCGGCGGTGCGGGCCATGGAGTCGTCGGCCGAGAGGGCGATCGAACTCGCCGGTATCACTCCCGAAGAAGTCGATCTGCTCATCCCTCACCAGGCGAATATCCGGATCATCAAGGCCACCGGATCGAGGGTCAAGGTGGACGTGGATAAGGTGTACATCAACGTCCAGGAGTACGGCAATACATCGGCCGCCTCGATCCCGATCGCCTTCGATGAGGCCCGGGAGCAGGGAATCATCGGTGAGGGCAGCGTGGTCGTCATGGTAGCCTTCGGAGGCGGTTTCACATGGGGTTCGCTGGTCGTGAGGCTCTGAGAGATGAACGAAAGACGTATCGCCTTTCTCTTCCCCGGACAGGGGGCCCAGTTCGTCGGCATGGGTGCAACCCTGCACCGGGACGGTCCCGATCTGATCAGGAACCTCTACCAGGAGGCGTCCGATACCCTCGGTTACGATATCGCGAAGATCATGTTCGAGGGACCGGAGGAAGAACTCCTTCAGACAAAGCATACCCAGCCGGCCATCATGGTGCACAGCGTGGCGGTTGCGACACTTCTCGCCGAGGAGGGTATACGGCCCGACTTCTCCGCCGGACACAGTCTGGGGGAATTCTCGGCTCTCGTGACAGGTGGAGCACTCAGTTTCGCAGACGCCCTCAAGGTGGTGAAGGTACGGGCTGAATCGATGCAGGCGGCCGGAGAGGCGAACCCGGGCGCGATGTCGGCGATCATCGGACTCGAAGCCGAAAAGGTTCGGCAGGCCTGTGAGAAGGCAAAGGCGGCGGGGATCGTTCAGCCGGCCAACTACAATGCCCCCGCCCAGACCGTCATCTCGGGAGAGAAGAAGGCGGTGAAGAAGGCGGGCGATGAGTGCAGCGCGCTGGGAGCGAAGAAAGTCGTGCCGCTCAAAGTACACGGCGCCTTCCATTCACCGCTCATGGAAGATGCCGTGGAGCCGCTCCGGCATATCCTGCGGCAAGTGGAGATCGTACAGGCCGGAGTGCCGGTCGTGAGCAACGTTACCTCCCGTCCGGCGGTCAGACCGGAAGAGATCAGGGAACTCCTGGTACTCCAGGTGGTCTATCCGATCAGGTGGGTGGAGTCGATGCAGGAACTCGATCGGATGGGATCGACCATCTGGATCGAATGCGGCCCTGGTCAGGTGCTCCAGGGGCTCCTGAAACGGTGTGTCAAGGGCGCCCGGGCGATCAGCGCTTCCGATCCCGAGGGGATTGTGAAGGTCGTCGAAGATACCGGGTCACAGAGGGCTTGACCTGGAGGCAGTTACATCACTACCTAATCAGGTTGGACAGCAGCCCCGAGGGGGCGCAACCAACTCACAATCGCGTTCAGCAGACGCTGGAGGAGAACCGATGGCAACGGTAGAAGAACGAGTCAAGAATATCATCATCGAGCAGCTCGGTGTGGATGCCGATCAGGTATCGCCGGAGACTTCCTTCGTGGAGGATCTGGGAGCCGACTCCCTCGACACGGTGGAACTGGTCATGGCTTTCGAGGAAGAGTTTGATATCGAGATCCCCGATGAAGAGGCTGAGAAGATGTCGACCGTCGCTGACGCCATCTCGCACCTCAACTCGACACTGAACCAGTAGTGTGAATCTGGACGCCCCCTTGCGTCGCAGAGTGGTTGTCACTGGGCTCGGTACGGTGGCCCCAACAGGGCTCACTGTGCCGGAGGTGTGGGAGTCTGCCCTCAATGGCAGATCGGGAATCGGGCCAATCACCCACTTCGACGCCTCCGAGCTGACGACCCGGATTGCCGGAGAGGTAAAGGATCTGGATCCCTCGGCGGTCATGGATCAGAAGGAGATCCGCCGGTCGGATAGCTTCCTGCAGTTCGTCAATGTCGCCTGCCTTGAAGCATTGCAGGACAGCGGTCTTGACATGACGGCGGAAGATCCCTACCGGGTCGGTGTAGTGGTGGCTTCCGGTATCGGTGGGATCAAGATACTGGAGGACCAGTCGGTGCTGGCCCAGGAGAAGGGATTGATGAGGGTGAGCCCGTTCTTCGTGCCGATGATGATTATCGACATGGCGGCCGGCGACCTCAGCATCCGGCATGGCTTCAAGGGACCGAACTACGCGACCGTTTCGGCGTGCGCATCAGCCGGACACGCTCTTCTCGACTCCTGGAATCTCATCCAGCTCGGCTACGCCGATGTCATGATCACGGGAGGTAGTGAGGCACCGATCACTCCGCTCGCGACCGCTGGTTTCGCCCGGATGAAGGCGATGAGCACGCGCAACGACGAACCGGAACGAGCCAGCCGTCCCTTCGATGCCGGCCGCGACGGATTCGTGATGGCGGAGGGGTCCTCGATCATCGTGCTGGAGACACTGGAACACGCCCGGGCTCGGGGGGCGAAGATCTATGCCGAGTTCGTGGGCGGCGGCATCACCGCCGACGCGTTCCATATGACGGCACCCGATGCAAACGGCACGGGTGGTGAGATGAGCATGCGCATCGCCCTCGAGATGGCGGGTCTCGAACCCGCCGACGTGGATTATATCAACGCCCACGGCACCTCAACGCCGCTGAACGACGCGATCGAGAGCAAAGCGATCATGCGTGTGTTCGGTGATCATACCGCGGACCTCGCGATCAGCAGTACCAAATCGATGACCGGACACCTGCTGGGCGCGAGCGGCGCCCTGGAATTCATGTTCCTTACCCTCGCCTTGCAGCAGGGGGAGATTCCTCCTACTATCAATTATGAGGATCCGGACCCCGACTGTGCGCTGAATTATACCCCCAACGCCTCGGTCAAGAGGGCGCTGGAGGTGGGGTTGAGCAACAGCTTCGGTTTCGGGGGACACAACGTGACTCTCGCAGCGAGGAAGTTTCACGAAGAAGCTTGACCCGCGTCGCCTCTTCAGGCGGCAATCTGCTGTCCCGGCTCCCTCCCGATCGATCGATGGAGTGCTGGAGGGGAAGCTGGGGTATCGATTCTCCGATCCCGATCTGCTCAGGGAGGCCCTCTCCCATCGTTCATTTATCGGAGTGAGGGGTGGGGACCGCCTCACCTCGAACGAGCGGCTCGAATTCCTCGGTGACGCTATCCTTGACCTGGCGGTGGCCCACGAACTCTTCAGGCGGTTCCCCCTCAAGTCGGAGGGTGAACTCACCGAACTGAAGTCCCTCCTGGTTTCCCGCCCGACCCTTGAGCGAATGGCCCGCGAATTAGGTCTCGGCGAGGTCCTGCTTCTCTCCGACAATGAAGAAGCCACCGGCGGCCGCACCCGGCCGAGTATCCTGGCCGATGCCTTCGAGGCGCTGCTCGGCGCCGTATACCTCGATGGCGGATTCGAGGTGGTCCGGCGGATCGTGATCGAGCATCTCATCCATGAACTTCCCGCTGTTTCCCGCGATCCCGATCTGGGCAACTGGAAGAGCAGACTGCTGGAACACGTCCAGAAAGAGAAAACCGGACGTCTGTTCTATCAGACCACCGATGAACGGGGTCCCGATCACGATAAGACCTTCATCGTCCAGGTCCTGCTCGACCAGCGGGTACTCGGCGAAGGACGGGGCGATTCGAAGAAGCAGGCCCAGCAGGTGGCGGCCCGCGCCGCCCTCGAAACGCTCGGGATCGTGGATGAGAACGGGCTCTCCGTGGATCTGGATGCCGGGGAGAACGGGGAGACCGGGGAGGATAGGTCGTGAACGGGCGGTGGCGATTGCTGCACCACGGCGCGGGGCCTCCCGACTGGAACATGGCCGTCGATCGGGCCCTCCTCGATCAGGCCGTGGAAGAGGGGGCCGGGCCGACCCTGAGGCTCTTCTGGTGGAATCCCCATTCGCTCTCCCTCGGCGCGAACCAGGACGCGATCGATTCGATCGACTGGGTAACCCTGGCGGCCGACGGATACGGCGTGGTGCGTCGTCCCACCGGTGGACGGGCCATCCTCCATGCCGAGGAACTGACCTACAGCGTGGTCGCCCCCTCTCCGCCGGGGGGGATCACCGCCGCCTACCTCTGGCTGGCGGAAGGACTGCGGGGCGGCCTGGCGGAGGCCGGGATCGAGGTCGATCTCGAGCGGATGCAGACCTCCCGCTCCGTCGGGCACAATCAGAACGGCGAGAATCCCGCGCTGGAGGTCCGCGAGCCCTGTTTCTCGACGGCGGGCCGCTACGAACTGGTGGCCGGGGGACGCAAGCTCGTCGGCTCGGCTCAGTGCCGGCACCAGGGATGGTTCATGCAGCACGGCTCGATCCTGCTCGGCAGCGAACATGTGAATCTGCCTCATTACCTCGTCGGGAGTGAAGTTGAGAAGGAGGTGGTCCGGTTGCGCCAGGCGACGGTAGACTGTGCCACTCTCCTTGGACACCCTCTCTCCGCCGATGACCTCGCCCCGGTCTTTGCGGCCGGTTTCGCCCGGGCACTCGGAATCACGCTCGAGGCGGGCGAGTTGAGCCGGGAGGAGCATGTCTGGGCTGAGCGACTGCGGACCGATCAGTTCGGCACCACCGGGTGGACCCGATTCGGTCGCCGGGAGAAGGCGGCCGATGCCGTCGACGCCGATCGATCATCGATATGAGCCAGCGAACCGGGCATAAGCGACCGCGTACCCTCACGGTGACACTACCGCTCCTGGCGGTCCTCTGCCTGATATCCGGTCATGCTCTCCCGGAAGGGGAAGCGGCGCCTGGGAGCGGAGGCTCCGACCTGTCAGCCGGTCCGGTCCGGGATGGAATCCTCACCCGGGAACAGCAGGAAGAGAACGGATCACTCGTTATCGGCGTCGTTTCCACGATGGACTTCGTTCCCCTGCCGCCGGCGTTGCTGCGTGATGGGCCGGAGCGCTGGATTATGGAACAGACCTACGGGCCGGGCCTGATCCTCCCTCCGCTGAAGGGTGTCATTGAGCCGGGCCTGATCCTCGAATCGGAAGGCTTCAACGAGGTAGGTACCGACTCGTTCACCTTTACCCTCCGGCAGGGAATCACCTTCCATGACGGGACCGTGCTGACCCCCGAGCACGTCAAGAACACCTATGACCGTCTGCACGACCTGGCCAATGGGCCCTTCTGCCCTCCCGAGCTGGATCCTGCCTTCGCCCTGATCGACACCATCCGGATCGATAGGGAAACCAACCAGATCATCATCCAGATGCCCTCCGCGCTGAGGGAGCAACTGCTCCGGATCGCCGCCACTGCCCCGCTGCACCCTGATTTCCTTCCCTCCGATACAGACGTCGATCCGTTGCCCTATATCGTGAAGACAGCGGACATCGCCCCCCAGGGATTGGGCGCCTATAAGCCAGTCTATGTTGAAGATACTGGCATGGTCATCCTCAACGAGCACCGGGAATACTTCGACGACCGTCCGATCATCCGTAACATCACGGTCCGCCTCTTCAGCACCGACGAGGAAATGAACCGGGCGTTCATCACCGGTGAGGTGAAGCTGGTGCGCCTCCCCACCCTCAAGGCGTTCGGTACCCTCCTGACCGAATCGGAGGGGAGCGACCTGACCGCCCGGGAAGGGGCATCATATCTCATCAGGTGGTACCGGCAACCGAACCACTTCTTCTACCTGGCTTTCAATACCTCCCGGGACCCGCTCAACATCTCCACCATGCGACGGGCCCTGGCCCATGCGATCAAGCGAACCGACCTCGATTTCCGGGATGAGCCTCCCGGTTGGAGCATCATCACCGACATACCCCTGCATCCCGATTCCCGCCTTGGACAGCGACACCCGGGGCAGAGTGCGCGGGCGTACGCCCCCCGCACGGCCTCACTGAGGCGCATCAGGGAAAATCCAGCCATCAACAACAACCGGGCGGGATACCCGCTGGACGGAGAGGGGAACCCGTACCAGCTGGAACTGATCTATCCCGGTCACGTCAGCCACTATGAGACCCTGGCGCGCCGGATCAAGAACAACCTGGAGAACCTCCAGATCCAGGTCGAGGTGACCGAGGTGTCTCCGGAAGAGTTGCGCGACCGGATCCGTGAAGGAGACTACCAGCTGGCCCTCTCGGAGATGACGCTTCCGCCGACGGTCGACGCGCTTCAGCGCCTCTTCTGGTCGGGGAACGCCTGGAGCGGCCTGAACTTCACCCGGTTTGTGAACGATGAGTTCGACACCGCGGTCCAGGGGGCGATCCTGCACCGGCAGGGTCGGAGGGTGCCGTACAACTGGCGGCATTATGCCAACGACTGTGTGAGCATTCTCTTCAACGAGGTCCCGCTCCTCCCCCTCTTCTTCCAGGCCAACGAGTACTACTTCTTTGACAACAATTATATCAATGTCGATTTCCTCGGCCCGAACGGAGGACGGCTCGCCCCGATGTACAAGTGGAGGCGACGGTAATGGCCGCGGTTCCCCTCCAGCCTCCGCCGGGCCAGCGCCTGCCCCTCGTCGGCGGACTCTTCCAGCGGCTCTTCTTCCACCACCTGGTGCTGGTGACGGTCCCGATCGTCTTCCTCGGCCTCCTCCTGGTGGGGATCGCCGATAGATCGATCGATGAAACTCTTACCCGGGAAAGCAAGGAGATAGCCACCCAGGTGAAGGGGCAGATCGACCGGTTCATCGCCGATGTGGAGGACAAGCTCCGCGGGATGGCCTTCGCGCTCGGGCAGGTGGTTACCGACGAGACGGGAGCGGTCCTGCCCGAGGAGGCGGGGCCCTGGCTCAACCGGGCGGTGGCGAACCAGGCCTATGCCGTCTTCAGCCGGCTCGACATGGTCGACACCCTGAAGGAGCTGGTCGCGACCACCGATTTCTCGGCCGAGTGGTCGCTTCCTGAGGGTGGTTCGACTGTCGTCGATTCGATCCTGATCTCCTCACGTACGATCATGGCGCTGGAACAGCAGCAGGAGGAGGAGATCGGCACCTTCAGCGTCGTCATGGCGGTGCCGGTCATGAGTGGTTTCGGTGAACGGGTCAGCGTTCTGATCGCGGTGGTCGAGGCGGATGAGATCAGGGACCTGGTGTCGGACATCATCATCGGAGAAAACGGCCTGGCGTTCCTCACTGACCATACAGGGCTCCTCATCGCGCATCGCAATCTCGCCCTGGTGTATGAAGGGACACAGTATGACGGACTCGCCTCGGTGACGGAGGCCCTCGATGCCGGACCGGGGGCGATCGCCGAGATCCCGGTGACAGACTTTGTGAATGTGGGGGAAGGACTGCAGGAGGAGATGAAGGCCCACTGGGCCAATCTCTCCTTTACTTCCTTTCCGCGATGGGTGCTGGTCATCCATCGGCCGGTGGGTGAGGTGAACAAGACCATCAACCGGATGCGCTTCCAGGTGTTGATCGTGATCGTGGTCGGCATCGCGCTGGCTCTGGTATCAACCCTGGTCTACACTCGCCGGCTGGTTACGCCGATCGGGGCGCTCGTGGAGGGTGCCAACCGTCTGAGTGAGGGAGACCTCTCCTACAAGATCCCGGTTGCCGGGCACGACGAGCTGGGCACCCTGGCTACTGAATTCAACCTGATGGCGGACCAGCTCTCACAGATCCAGCAGCGCCTCCGGCGGGGGGAACATCTCGACACGCTGGCGAAATTCTCCCGGGTCGTCGCCCACGAGATCCGCACCACCTGCTCAGGGAGAGGGTCACCCCGGATGAGCAGGAATACCTCGATGTGATCTCGGGCGAGATCAACCGTCTCGAGAACCTGGTGCGCGAATTCCAGACGATCTCCCGGCCGCCCGCCCTCAGTCCCATCCGGACTGATATGAACATCCTGCTCGATGACATCGTCCATCTCCAGAGAGGCACTGCTACGACCCAGGGGGTCGAACTGGCCACCGACTTCGAGTCGGGGCTGCCCATGGTGGAGGTTGATCGGAACCGGATCACCCAGGCCGTTCTGAACGTGGTGCTGAACGCGATACAGGCGATGGTGGAGGGCGGAACCCTGCTGGTGAGGACACGAAGTGATGAGGAGTACGGTCATGGCTGGATCATGATCGAAGTGACCGATACCGGCGAGGGTATTCCGGATGAAGATCTGCCGAACGTATTCGATTTCTACTTCACCTCGCGCGATTCCGGCTCCGGTCTGGGGCTTTCGGTCGCCCATCGGATCGTGTTCGAGCATGGCGGACAGATAACCCTGCGGACCACGCCGGGAGAAGGTACGACCGTACTGATATACCTGCCGCCGGGACCCCCGGAGGGTTCGGTGATCGGTGAACCTGCCCCGGAAGGGGAGTGAGATGGCAAAGATCCTGATCGCGGAAGACGATCTCAATACACTGCAGGGACTCGAGACGATCATCTCCCGGGAAGGGCACGAAGTCCTCACCGCCGCTGACGGTCGGGAGGCCTTCGAACTGATGGTCGCCCAGGGTGATGTTGAGGTCCTGCTGACCGACCTGAAGATGCCCCATCTCACCGGACTCGAACTGAGCGGAAAGGTCAGGGAAGCCTGGCCGGAGACCCAGATCATCGTCATGACCGCCTTCGGGACAGTGGATACGGCGGTCCAGGCCATGAAGGAGGGTGTGTACGACTATCTCACCAAGCCGGTCGACATCGACGAACTGCTCGTCGTGCTCGGCAAGGCCCTCCGTTCCAGGGAACTCCTGCTGGAGAACCTTGAACTCCGCGGGATGGTGACGGAACGGTACGCGTTCGAGAAGATCATCGCCGTCTCGGGGGTGATGCAGAACATCTTCCGCAAGATCAGGAAGGTCGCACCGACCAGCGCCACCGTACTGATCGAGGGGGAGTCGGGGACCGGCAAAGAACTGATCGCCAGGGCCATCCACTACAACAGCCCCCGGAGTCGCGAGTCGATGGTGGAAGTCAACTGCGCCTCCATCCCCGCGACCCTCATCGAATCGGAGCTCTTCGGTCACGAGAAGGGAGCCTTCACCGGCGCCTACCGGATGCAGAAGGGCAAGTTCGAGGTCGCGAGCAGCGGGACGATATTCCTCGACGAGATCAGCCTCCTCGGTCCCGATCTGCAGGGTAAGCTCCTGCGGGTGCTGCAGGAGCGTTCCTTCCAGCGGGTCGGAGGCAACCGCAAAATTGAGGTGGATGTACGGGTGGTCGCCGCTACGAACCTGGACCTGAAGGCGATGGTCGACCGGGGCGAGTTCCGGGAAGACCTCTACTACCGATTGAATGTGATCCCCATCCACATCCCGCCCTTGAGGGAACGGCCGGAGGATATTCCCTCGCTGGTGACCCACTTCATCGCGCAGTTCGCCGGAGACCGGCCCGACGCTCCCCGCAGTATCACCCAGGGAGCGCTCGATGAACTCCTCGAATACAACTGGCCGGGAAATGTGAGGGAACTCGAGAACACCATCGAGAGCGCTATCGTTATTTCCGAAGGTGACGTCATCACGGAGGATCACCTGAACATCCTCGGTACCTCTGCCTGGCAGCAGACCGAGATCGACGATGAAACCGGACCGGTTCTCTCCCTGAAGGAGCAGCTCGACCGCGCCGAGAAGAGGATCCTGAAACGCACCCTCGAACAGGTGGACGGGAACCGCACCAGGGCCGCCGAGGTTCTCGGTCTGAGCACCCGGGCCATCAGGTACAAGATCAAAGATTACGAACTGTAAAGGATGCAGATATGAGAGGAACCCGCCGGGACCGGCACGAGAGGAAGGCGCTCGCCGGAATAACGATCGCGCTGATGGTGATCCTCCTGGCCGCGGGCAGCGTCAGGGCCCAGAACTCATTCCCGCTGGCCGATCTCGTGCCTCATCCCCGGGGCGGGTCGCTCGGCGGGCAGGCCTTCAGCGGAGATATTCTGGCGGCGGGCATCGATCCGACCGTGGCGGCCGGGGAGAACTCCGCCCTGGAACTGGCCGGCGGTTCTCACGTCCTCGACCTTTCGTGGGCCGCTGTCGGCGGCCGTTTCACCGCCGGCGGTAAATCGCTGGTCCTCGTCCTCTCAACCCTGTCATACGGCTCCCAGTACCGCACCGGAATGGATGATCGCCTCGGCCTCTTCCGGGGTTCGTTCTCACCCTCTGATCTGAACCTCTCTGTCTCCACCCTCCTGCTCCGGGATGGCGGCACCACGATCGGGGCCGGGATCACCCTCCTCTACGGACAGCTCGATGATCTGAGGGCCCTGGGGCTTTCTGCCGCTGTCGGCGTGCGGCAGGAGATCGGACGCCTGCAGCTTCGCGGTGGGATATCCAACCTCGGAGCTGTTATCTCGGCCTACGGTGAGCCTTCGGGTACGAAGATCCCGCCCCGGCTTCGGGCCGGCGCGGCCCTGCCCTTCGGCAGCGATCGCTGGGAGGCCTCGACCGAACTGCTCTATCGGGCGGGCGATCGTAACGCCGGGTGGAGCGCGGGAGTGGAGTGGCTGCCGGTGGAGAGCGCCGCCCTCAGGCTCGGTTTCATCCAGGGTGATGGCGGAACGGCCTTCTCCGATGACGCGTTCTCCGACCTGGGGGTTACGGCGGGTCTGGCCTGGCAGTTCTCCGACTGGCGGCTCACCTATGCCTGGCGATCGGGAGGGCTGTTCGGTTCCGGTCACCTGCTGTCGCTGGGGTGGAAACTCGGTCCCCTGCGCTGAGCTTGCAGATAACAGTTTTGAAACCGTACAGGGCAGAATACGTATCACGATACAGCAGGCCCGCGCCTGCTCCACTCAGAGAGGGATGGAGGAATCACATCATGAACAACATCCAATCACCTCGACCCGCTGTTCCACGAACGTTCCTCACGGCGATCATATTCCTGCTCCTGCTGGTGCCTTCCATGACGGCGGCACAGGTGGTGCCTGAGGCCTCAGCCACGATCATACTCGGATTCCCGAGTGGTGAATTCGCGGATAATGTGCCCGGAACAGGGATCGGTATCGATCTCACCGGCGGCATCCAGCTGGCGGGGAGTCCTCTCTTCCTGGGGGCGGAACTGGGATTCCTGATCCATGGCCGGGAGAGCAGGAGAGAACCGTTCTCGACCACCATCCCCGATGTGGAAGTGAGGGTGATCACCACCAACAACATCCTCAACGGGCACCTCTTCCTGCGTCTTCAGCCGGGCGTCGGGAGCATCCGGCCCTATTTTGACGCGTTCATCGGCTTCAAATATCTCTTCACCGTGACCGAGATCAGGAACGTCTGGGACAGCGACGATGAGCCCATCGCCCATTCGACCAATCTGGGAGATATCGCCTACTCCCGCGGGGTGGGATTCGGTGTCGCCATCAGGCTCCTGGAGGACAACTGGAGTTCTGAGAATGGTCGGGATCAGGCGGTAGGGCTTTATCTCGATCTCGGGGTTCGCTACCTGCTCGGTTCGGAAGCTGACTATATGAAGAAGGGTTCGGTCGAACGCCTCGGTGACGGCACCATCAGCTACGATATCGGACGGTCGAGGACCGATGTCATCCACCCGATGATCGGCATCAGAGCAACATTCCGATGAGCGATCGCGGATGGGGTTGGAGAGGGGCAGGTGTGCTCACCTGCCTCTGCGTGATGTTCGACACGGCGGCGGCGCAGAAATCCCTGGAGTTCTCGGTCGATCCGCTGATCGCGTTCCCTGCCGGAGAGTTCCGGAACAATGTGCCTGAGAACGGGATCGGCGCCTCGGTATCGCTCGCCGCCCCGATCGGGGGCACGCCTTTCATGATCGGCGGGGAACTCGGTTTCCTGGTCTACGGGTACGAGAGCCGGAAGGAGCCCTTCAGCGTCGCCGATCCCGATTTCAGGGTCCGGCAGACCACCTGGAACAACATCATGCAGGCCCATCTCTTCCTGCGCTGGCTGTCGGCCCGGGAGAACGTGAGGTTCTTTTTCGAGGGACTGGTCGGGTTCAAATACTTTTTCACCGACAGCCACCTGGTGGATGTGGGATATGCCGAGGGGTACCCGATCGGGAAGACCACCAATCTTTCTGACCACGCTTTCAGTTACGGCCTGGGGGCAGGTCTCTCCCTCCGGCTCCGCCGGCAACGGGAAGAGAGTGAGGTAAATGGGAAGCGACGGAAGGAACGGTCCGGGCTCCTCCTCGAACTGGGAGCCCGCTACCTGGCGGGCTCGCGGGCCGACTATCTCAGGAAAGGTTCGATCGAGCGGGTCGGGGAGGAAGTGACCTGGACGGCCGACCACTCCCGGACTTCGATCGTGGTTCCCTTCATCGGCATCCGCTGGGAATTCTGAGAACTCATCTCCTCACATTGAGGCGTCCTGGACGATCTGCCACTCTCCGCTGATCCTCCTGAAAACGATCAGGGTCAGTCCGGAGGAGGGTTCTTTGTCCGGATAGGTGAGGTTCCAGCGGGCCACGACCGACATCCCCCCGATCCCCTCCGACTCGAAGGCGCCGAAGAACTGCTTCGTGGTTACGAATGCCGGTCTCATCTCGAGGATCTCGAAACCGAGCGTGCCCATCGCTTCAGGACCGGGATATCCGGCGCGGTACCGCTCGGTCAGGGCTTCCCGTCCCTGGAAGAGACCGGCCGTGGCAGAGAGGTACGTGCAGTCCTCGGCGTATACGCTGGTGAAGGATTCGATATCCCCCCGGCTCCAGTCCTCGCTCTGCGCCAGCATGATCGCCTCGATCTGATCGATCGCTTCCAGTTCGGCCTGTTCCGTCATCGCCCGGTCGGAGTCGCCGCAGCCGGGCAGGGCAAGCATCAGTGCGAGTGGTGTGCCGAGAGAGATGGCAACCATCGATACACGCCGCCTACTCCTCCGGCCATTTATCTGTACGTCCTTCATCGGTCACCTCCGAAGGCCCCGGCCTCGAAGAAGAGAGCGATCACACCGTTTGTTATCCGGGAGAGATTTGCCCCGTGGTTCGCCACGACGGCAACGGCGAAACCGTGGATCACACCGTTTGTTATCCGGGAGAGATTTGCCCCGTGGTTCGCCACGACGGCAACGGCGAAACCGTGGTCGGGGAAGCGGATGAAGAGGGTGTTGGCGCCGACGCTCCCGCCGGAGTGCTGTACGGTCCGCGCCGACGTGCCGTCGGGGAGCTCAGCTTCACTCACACGCCAGCTCAATCCGTACCCGCCGATCGAACCGTCGGCCAGCGGCTGGTTGGTGTACATCTGCTCTATCGTTTCAGGCCGCATGAGGCGACCCCGGGCGTAGGCGATGTGCAGGCGGCAGAGATCCTCGACCGTGCTGGTGATGCCCCCGCCGGCGTACTTGTTGCTGAGATCGACGTACGGTTCGTTAATCCAGTCTCCATCCCTGGTGGAGTACCATTTCGCGCGACCGGTCTGGAGCGTGGTCCAGTCCTCGAGGCCGGTCGAGTTCATCCAGGCCGGTTCGTAGACATATTTGCGCATATATTCT
>JALGWK010000335.1 GCA_025774205.1 bacterium | reverse complement strand
GCCGAGCCCCAGGCGAGCTGCTGCTTGCCGGCCCGGAACCGGACCTTGCCCTTCTCCCAGGTGAGGTAGGCGTTATCGAGGTAGAGATGTTCCCGGGGAAGGGTGATAACGGCCGGTATCCCCCACTGGTTGAAGACGGCTCTGATCGAGGGCGGCAGGAACGGCCTGATGTCGCGGCTGACCTCGCCGTGGTAGACGATGTAGTTCATGTTGCCGTTGAAGCTCAGTCCCCCCGGGATGCCGCTCGAGAAATCGAGCCTGAGTTTCGAGGCATCCATGATCAGTTCGTTGGTGTCTTTCGAGTAATCGGTGGTGAGGGTGTGCTCGTAGTACCCCGAGATCTGGAGATCCTGGGCCCCGGCAGGGAGGGAGAGGAACATCACTGCCAGCAGGGCGGCGGCTGAGCGCATGATTGCTGAATGCATGATTCCGGTCATGATCTCGCTCCTTTCTCTCAGCGGGGCGGCAGGGGCCGGGTCAGGCCCCCCTGGGTGAAGAGTGACGGGTCGGGTTCCACGGCGAAGGTGATCTCCACGGTTTCCATCACGGTCCGTGATTCCTTCTGGTGGCTCACCATCTCGTACTTGAGGGCGACCGTCCGCCCCTCGATCTCGGTGAATTCCGTTATGAAGAGGGTCTTGAGATGGGTTCCCTCATCGTAGTATTCGATCTTCCTCGAGAGGGCGTCATCGACCCCCGCCCAGATGAGGATGTACTCGTACGATGGACCGCTCGGGGTGGGGGTGCACTTCAGTTTCACTATCCGTTCTCCGTCCAGGTCCTCGTACCCGAGTACCTCGGCGGTGTAATCCTCCTCGAAATCTCCCGAGGCCATGTCCTCGTAGGAGAAGTCCGATCCCATCGCGCTCTGCTTGCGGGTGTGACCCACGAAGTGGCGGGTGGTGTCGCGGCGTTTCATGTAGTACCAGATGTCATCCCCGCCGTTGAGCGTAAGAATTCGATCGCCGGCTACCCGGGCCGGTTCGGTGTAGGCCATGAGTCCCACGTCGCCCTCCTGCGCCGACCAGGAGCGGATCAGGAAGGACCGTTCCGCGCCGGTCGAGGTGGTGATGGTCTGACGCATCACTCCGTAGGAATTGTCGACCGTTTCCGTGTTGGCGATCCGCGCCAGCCACTCCGCCCCGGTCTCCTGGGCGCCCGCCGCGGCTGGAAGAGCGAGCAGCGCCAGCAGGGAGAGGAGGGCGGTGGTCTTCACCGCGTGGACCTTGATGTTCGTTCCACCGAGGATGCGCATCACCGCCGGCAGGAAGACCACCGTGGTGATGAAGCAGCAACCCACACCGAACATCAGCGTGATGCCGAAACTGGCCATGGCCACGTGGGGCATGAAACCGAGGCTGCCGAATCCGATCATGGTGGTTAGCGTAGTAAGCAGGATCGCCCGGCCGACGAACCTGAATGAGTCGTAGACCCGCATGGTGCCCTCCGACGTGTTCTCCTGGAAGCGGTGCAGCGCGTGCACCCCGTCGTCAATGCCGATCCCGAGGATGACCGGGATTGCCATGAAGTTCATGTAATTGTACTTCATCCCGAAAATGAACATGAGCCCGAGCATCATCGCCGATCCGCCGATCAGGGGCAGCATGGCCAGCAGCCCCAGCGGGCCCCTGAAGGTGACCAGGAGCAGCACCAGGATGACTATTCCGGCCACGATAATGCCTTTCAGGCCGTCTTCACCCGATTTCTGCAGGAATTCGAGGGTAATTTGGGCAGAGCCGCTGATCCTCGGATCGACCTCCTCCATCTGTCGGGCGAACCGGTCCAGGGTGGTCTGATGCCAGAGGTAGTCCTTCGCGGTGATGTTCACCAGATACTGCTCGCTGCCGTCCCGGGGGACCAGGCTCTTTCTGAGCGATTCCGGCAGATCGTCGATCCCCACCCGATCGGTGCCGGCCATCCGGATCATGTTCCCTTTCATCCGTTCAAACCATGCCTGTTCGATCCGGGCGCCGATCGCCGGATCGATGTCTCCCTCCAGCAACCGTGTGATCGCCGGCAGGACCGCGTTCTGATCGGTGGTATCGGTCTCGTTGTCGTAACCGGTCATACGGTCGAGACTCTTGACGGCCCGATCGAGACCAGCCGTGAAGGCCAGATTGCTCATCAGGTCGAGATTATCCCACAGTCGTTCGATCTCGATGCCCAGTTCGGATCCACTCCACTCTCCGCGCCGGCGGGGAGGACGGGTGTTCTCGATCCGCTGGCGGAATGCCTCCAGGCGGGGGGGGTAGCTCTCATACCGGTCATCAGTCGGCAGGAAGTCGCTGATCGTCGAGACCTCGCCCACCATCGAGAGGTTCTCGAGCCGATCCTTCATGTCGCGGGCCTCTTCGATCGAGTCGACGATGATCCAGCCTCCCTCGGTCATGCTCCCGAACCGCTCCGGGATCTCGCGCTGCAGCCTGACGTTCTCGAGACCCTTCGGCTCCAGGTTCATCCAGTCGAGTTCGAACTCGTTCTTCATGCCGGCCCAGAGGGAGATTCCCATCACTGCCACGAAGAGCGCCAGGAAGAGTCCCCACCGCTGCCAGCTCGTTTCCGCTACCTTGCCGAGCAGCGGCCAGCC
>JALGWK010000334.1 GCA_025774205.1 bacterium | reverse complement strand
GAGGCAGAGGAGCCCCCCCGTGATCACCGCTTTCATCCGGTTTGTGCCTCTCATGGCCACCTCAGTCCTTCTTGTCGTAGACGGCTTTGATGGTGGTTGAACCGCCGCCGCCCATGCCCGATCGCGTTGTCTCGACGACCAGTTTGCCGCCCGCCATCGAGAAGACGATGTTGGTCGTAAACTCGCCGGTCTGACCCTGCCTGTCGAAGGTCACCGTCGAGACGACGGCCAGCTTGCCGTCCTTCCAGGTTGCGGTGTTCGTGGTGGGCATGCGCCCGCCCTCGACCGAGTGCGGCTCGCCATCGGTTATGTACTCCTGAACCCTTTCCATGCTCTGGCCGTCACGACCCTGCATGGTGGTGGTGATGGTGAGGGTGTTCCCCTCGTGCTTCACGGCCATGCTGGCCGCAGCTCCGCCACCCATGCCGCGGCCTCCACGGCCGCCGCCGGCGCCAGGACCGAGTTCACTCTCGTCAGCGTTCAGGGTCCAGTTCCCGGCGAAGTTCGGGTTCTGCGCGAAAGTGTCCGCCGGCAGCAGCGCGACGGAGAGAAGCATCGCCACCAGGGGGGTGAGTATACTGATCGATCGCTTCATGATCTGCGATTCTCCTGTTTCAGGTTCTCCTCACATATACAATCAGCGCCCAGGCCGGCTTCGACGTTCCTTGCGCGCTTCGAACATCCGACACCGCCATTCTCCATCTTCTTTCGCCGGAATATCAACCAATATCACCTCGCTCCGAACTGAATTATGCGGGCGAAAGAAAAGCGAAGACGCAGTTGATCGGGGTTCCTGTTCGCATTCGGGACCACCGGTCCCCCCCGGCGGGGGACATCTGTCGGAGGCCCGTCATTCCTTGCAGGCCATATGAGACGATCCGACGGCGACAGAGAGGGATTCGAGGGGTATCTGAGGACGCTGTTCGAGCGGGAGTGGGCCGCCGAATCGATCACCTCCATACGTGAGATAGCACCCCGTCCGGCGAGGTACGGGGAGTGGCCGGCGAGCGTCCGGCCGGAGCTCATCGAAGCGTATCGGGCCCGCGGTATCGAAGCGCCGTATATCCACCAGAGCGGGGTCTGGGAACATGTCTTCGCGGGCAGGAACTCGGTGGTCGTCACGCCCACCGCCTCCGGCAAGACCCTCTGCTACAACATCCCCATCCTCCAGACGATCCTCGACGACGAGGCCGCCCGCGCGCTCTATCTCTTCCCGACCAAGGCGCTCAGCCAGGACCAGGTCAACGAACTGCAGGAAGTGATCGACGCCCTCGGGGCCGACATCAAGACCTTCACCTATGACGGTGACACCCCCTCGGACGCCCGACAGGCGATCAGGGCCCAGGGACACCTGGTCGTCACCAATCCCGACATGCTCCACCAGGGGATCCTCCCGCATCACACCCGCTGGCAGAAACTGTTCGAGAACCTCCGTTACGTGGTGATCGATGAACTCCATACCTACCGGGGGGTTTTCGGCAGTCACCTGGCGAACCTGCTGCGGCGGCTGCAGCGGATCTGCCGTTTCTACGGCTCTGACCCGGTCTTCATCTGTTCCTCGGCCACGATCGCGAATCCGAGGGAACTGGCCGAGGCACTCCTCGAGCGGAAAGTGGAACTGGTCGAGGAGAACGGGGCCCCGCAGGCGCGGAAGTACTTTGTTCTCTACAATCCGCCGGTGATCAACGAGCAGCTGGGGATCCGGGCAGGGGTGCTGAGCCACGCGCGGAAGTGGGCCCGGCTCTTTCTGCGGGAGGACGTGCAGACGATCGTCTTCGCCGGCTCGCGTCTCCATGTCGAGATCCTGACCAAGTACCTTAAGGACACTTTCGATCGTCGACCGGACGGTGAGGGACTCATCAGGGGGTACCGGGGGGGCTACCTCCCCCTCATGAGGCGGGAGATTGAAGCCGGCCTTCGGGATGGTTCGATCAAGGGAGTGGTCTCGACCAATGCTCTCGAACTGGGGATCGATATCGGCGACCTTCAGGCCTGTGTGATGGCGGGCTATCCCGGTTCGATCGCGAGCGCCTGGCAGCAGGCGGGCCGGGCCGGGCGGCGTGCCGGAGCATCGGTCGCCATCCTCGTCGCCTCCTCCCGTCCCCTCGACCAGTTCATGGTCACCCATCCCGAGTACTTCTTCGGTTCCAGTCCCGAGCATGGCCGGATCAATCCCGACAACCTCCTGATCCTGGTAAGCCACATCAAGTGCGCCGCCTTCGAGCTCCCCTTCGAGGAGGGGGAGTCGTTCGGGGGGGAGCCGCTCGAGGAGATCCTCGACTACCTGGCGGAACAGAAGGTCCTGAACAAGGCCGGCACCCGCTGGCACTGGATGGTGGACGCCTACCCCGCCGACGGGGTCAGCCTGCGGAGCGCCGATCCGGAGAATTTCGTCGTCATCGACCGGAGCGCAGACGCCCGGGTCCTGGCCGAGGTCGATTTTGATTCGGCCCCGGAGACCCTGTATGAGGGTGCCATCTACATGGTCCAGTCGGAACAGTACCAGGTCGAGCAGCTCGACTACGAAAACCGGAAGGCCTTCGTCCGGAAGGTCGACACCGACTTCTTCACCGACGCGATCAGCTAT
>JALGWK010000333.1 GCA_025774205.1 bacterium | reverse complement strand
CGCGGAGGTCGGAACCGATCACCAGACCGTCGACCGGCTCTTTGAACTCAGCCGTGGCGAGCTGCCAGGCCAGCAGATCGGTATAGACCGCCGAACGCCCGTACGATCCGATGAGGCCGACCGCGAACCCCGAGGTGAAGATCAGCTCGGTGGTCGCGGCATCGAGCTGTGTTACCGGAGCCTGTTGAACGGTCGGAGGCTGTTCCCGGTGGGCAGCGCATCGGATCGGGAGCAGCAGCAGCAACGTGAGCGCGAGAACGGATCGGGATACGGACACGAAGGGTCCTCCGTCAGCGGGTGGATCTCTCAGTTACGGTTCGGGGGCCTGTACCTGATCATTTGCGGCCGGTCCGCCTCGGCCCCGAGTCGACGTCGCTGATCCTCATCGTACTCACGGCAGTTCCCCTCGTACCAGACCATACGGCTCTCCCCTTAGAAGGACTCGATTGCTTCAGATGTCAGGGGAGACGGGGAAGCCACATCCTGGCGGGGGCCACGAGCAAGGTCATGGATCCGTTCTTTGACTTCCTGAATCCCTCGGCTACATCGATCAATTGGATCCCGGGTACTCCAAGTTGATTCTGGAATTTCCTGAGGGCCGGTGCAATGTCCGTATCGCCTCTCTTCGCCTCCACCAGAAGAACGGGATGGTGCCGCTCAGTCAACAGGAAGTCGACCTCCTCCTTCTCCTTATTCCGGACAAAATGCAAGCCGTACGGTCCATAACCCAGGTCGTTCCACGTGTTGATGGCGCGGTACAACTCCAGGGCGACCATGTTCTCGAATCGGGCCGCTTCGTCCTCGATGATCGCGTAGTCGAGCAGATAGGTTTTCTTCGCCTTCTGGGTCGTCCTGGTCACCCGGCGCGTCCAGGGCGTGATCGAGAAGGTCAGGTAGAAACGATCGAGGACCTCCAGCCAACTCTTCACAGTATTGTAGGCGACCCTGAGATCGTCGGCGAGATTCGTGATGGAGAGGAGACTTCCCACCCGTTCGGGCAGGAGAGCGAAGAGCGTTTCGACCTCGCCGACCGATCGGATCCCGGTCAGGTCACGGATATCCTCACGGATCAGCTGGCTATGATAGGTCGTCGACCATCTACGGTAGGCTGTCGAACGTGCCTGGACGTACGGTTCGGGGAATCCAGAGAATCGAGAGAGGCGCTTCCATATCTCATCGGCTGTACCATCTTCATCCTTGATGATGCCCAGTAGATCGGCTCGGAATTCGTCGAGCGGCACTCGACGTCCGGCCAGTTCCGCCAGGGTGAATGGCCAGAGACGGAAGAGTAAGTATCGGCCAGCGAGCGAGTCACCTCCCCTTCGGAACGTATCGAGTCTGCCACTACCGGTGACAAGGAAGCGGAACTCGTCATGGTACCGGTCATAGGCACCCTTCAAGTAGTTCTTCCACCCGCGGTACTTATGGATCTCGTCGAAGACCACGAGCGGCGTGGACTGGTCACGTCGCTCGAGAGTCTCGAAGAAATACGGCTCTCGTGCCAGCCTTTTCCGGTCGGTGATCACATCCCAGTTCAGATAGGCTCGATTCGTGAACCGGTCAGCGATTGCCAGTGCCAGAGTGGTCTTCCCGACCTGCCGTGGACCGGCCATGAACACCATCGGTTTTGTGGAGGCCAGTTCTTCCCACAGCATCGAGTACATTGGACGAGGTATCATGTCGTCCATTATGACTGCGCCTGAAATATAGTCAAGACCATTTTGCAGTTACCTGAAAAAATACAGCCCGTGCGATTCATTAAGAACCCCCCTCAGAAGAGGGGGTTTTGATTACATTGCCGGTGGTATCCTATAATTCGCCCAGTCGATCATCACCCCGTACCCCGGTTCCGATCGCGGGACGGGTGAGCCACCGAACTCCGGCCAGGGACGCTTATGACTGCTGACGAACTCCGTGCCATCATCACCTGGCTCGAGGAGCGGGTCCTCCTCGGGTCGGCAGAGACCGATCACCCGATCGTCATCACGTTCCTCTCCCCGACCGCGGACGAGATGATCGTAGCCGGACTGAACGCCGGCGGGGCGAGGCGTCTGCTCTCGGTCTCGTGGTGGGACGAGATGGTGACCGACATCATCGAGACACCTGACCTGTGCGATTCCGACGAGCCGGCCGCCGAGGTCCTCGCGTTCGCCCGTGACGTGGTCTCCGAGTACATCCGGAAGCGGTTCCCGCTTGAGGAAGAGTAGACCGGAAGACATACACCGATGTCACTCCACCTTTTCGAGCCTGCCGAGCGGTGCTCCTGGCGGAGCAACTGGTACACGAGAGGCGTGTCCATTCCGGTCCCTCGTACCAGGAACAGAGCCCCTCAAATCTCCTGCGCCCGCGACAGATAGGGACCGAACTGTCTCACAACGTTCTGAACCCGGATACAGATAGCAGTTGACGTATCAATGGTATCAGTTATAATGATACCATGAATCCTGATGAGATCACCATGGCGTTCGATCGCTATCTGCATGATCGAGGCATGACATTCAAGTGTGTGGCTGTCGGCGCAGCTGCACTGGGATTACTGGGGATCGTAACCCGGCATACCCGTGACCTGGATATCCTCGATCCCGAACTCCCCCG
>JALGWK010000047.1 GCA_025774205.1 bacterium | reverse complement strand
GGTGACATCGAGCAGCAGGACGTCGGTCACCTCACCGGCCAGGACTCCGCCCTGGACCGCCGCGCCGACCGCCACGACCTCGTCCGGATTGACTCCCTTGTGCGGATCCCTGCCAAAGAGATCGGTGACCAGCGACTGGACCTTCGGGATCCGAGTGGAACCGCCCACGAGGATCACTTCGTCGATCTCACCTTTTCTGAGACCGGCATCGGCCAGAGCCTGCTCGCACGGTCCGGCCGTGCGGTTGATGAGTTCCTCAACGAGAGACTCGAACTTCGCCCGCGAGAGATTCACGTTCAGATGCTTGGGGCCGCTCTCATCCGCGGTGATGAAGGGCAGGTTCACTTCCGTCTCCATGGCGGTGGAGAGCTCGCACTTGGCCTTCTCAGCGGCTTCCTTGAGCCGCTGCAGTGCCATCGGGTCCTTTCGGAGATCAATCCCTTCCATCTTGCGGAACTCCTCGGCGATCCACTCCATCACCTTCTGGTCGAAGTCATCGCCGCCGAGATGGGTGTCACCGTTGGTGGACTTGACCTCAAAGACCCCGTCACCCAGTTCCAGGATCGACACATCGAACGTGCCTCCTCCAAGGTCGTAGACGGCTATCTTCTGGTCCCGGTCCTGGTCGAGCCCGTAGGCCAGTGATGCGGCGGTGGGTTCATTGATGATCCGTTTGACCTCGAGACCGGCGATCTCACCGGCGTCCTTCGTGGCCTGACGCTGGCTGTCATTGAAGTAGGCCGGGACCGTGATGACGGCCTCGGTGACTTCTTCACCCAGATAATCCTCGGCGGTCTGCTTCATCTTCTGCAGGATCATTGCCGAGATCTCCGGCGGACTGTATTCAGTGCCACTCACTACGGCCCGCACGTCCCCCGACATACCTGCCTGCGTCACGAAGGGCACCTCTTCGCGTTCGGTACCGACCTCTTCGAACTTCCTCCCCATGAACCGCTTGATGCTGAAGATCGTGTTCTCCGGATTGGTGATCGCCTGCCGCTTGGCGGCCTGCCCTACCAGCCGTTCACCGCTCTTGGTGAATGCGACCACACTCGGAGTCGTCCGACCACCTTCGGCGTTCGTAATGACGACCGGTTCGCCGCCCTCCATGACCGCCACTACCGAGTTTGTGGTTCCCAGGTCGATGCCGATGATCTTGCCCATGTCGATACCTCTCTCGCTGGATACTGCCGTTCTATCACGCAGATACCCATCCGGGTTCTCCGGACGGGTACCTGCCGTGTTCCACGTTCATATTGCGTTCCGACCGCTCCCTCCGGAGCGGACCGGTACTACTTCACCTGGATCTCGATCTCCCGCTCTTTGGCCTCTTCGGCCTTCGGCAGGGTGATCGTCAGCACGCCATCGGTGTGCTTCGCGGTGATCTTGCCCGCGTCGATCCTCTTCGACAGCGAGAACGACCGGCTGAAGGTACCGAAACGACGTTCGCTGCAGTGACACCGACCGTCTTCGTCCTCTGTACGCTCATACTTCCGCTCCCCCTTGACCGAGAGAACGTTGCCTTCCACGGAGACCTTCACGTCCTTCTTGTCCACCCCGGGGATGTCGAGGGTGACCACGTACTCGTTCTCCCGCTCTTCAACGTCGACGTCAGGACTCCAGTCCTTGTCGGTCGGGACGTTCCAGCGGCGATGCATCTGGCCGTGCGTGTGACGGTTCATCTCACGCTGAAGGTTCATGTAATTGCTGTACCTCGGCTGCCATCTTACCATGTGCATGATTCATTACCTCCCGGGCCGCGATCCGCGGATCCCTTCTTTCTGGTTCCATCGGCTCCCTGGTCGGGAACCATAACTGTTTGTTTTATCGACTGATCTATACTCCAAATACCGTGCCAACGTTATCCGGAGGCCGGAATTGTCTCATATCATTTTGTATTACAATGTGTTAGTAGAAATGACACGGATTAATGCGGGGTGCTATGGGAGGGGGAGTACGTTCGGTGTTGTGCCATATTGGCAGAATTACGCAATACTGGCACAGTCGCCGTGCCGATCTGGCGCTCCCGTGCCGTATTGACCCGCAACCCGTCGTGCTCCCCGGAACCGGATCGGGAACCCTGCAGTGAACGGTCGGAGCAGGAAATGGATGTTCCGGGATCAGAGCCGGATCCGATCCCGTTCAGGGATTGGCCGGCACCGACGATCACTCGTCTGCCGGGTGACACCTCAACACATTTAGGATTACTGGGCCCTTATCTTCGGATGACGAATGTTCACACATTACAGCAATCGTTCCTGTGTCCTGTTGGACGTAAAAACACTTTATAACCCCCTTTACAACCATTACCTTTCTCGCTAGTATCCTTTTGAACATGAACCGGTAGCAGGTAGTTACCGGTAATCGGCTGAAGGAGTTCAGGCTTTGTCGAACATCATGAACACCGATCAGATATGCCAGGCATTCGGCATATCGAAATCGACACTGAACAACTGGCGTAAAGAGAAGGGGCTGCCGTATATCAAGGTGGGGCGGACAGTACGGTACGATTTCGAGGCTGTAGTGGAGTGGCTCAAGAAGCACGAAGTTAAATCCAAGGTTCGCTGATCTGTCCATGAAGTTGTCGCACGGTCAGGCTTCCCCGTCATCGCCTGACGAATCCCTCTCTATCATCGTCCCGTCGTTCAACGAAGCTGCCACACTGGAAGAGGCCATCCGGCGTCTCCAGGCGATATCCCTGCCCCTGGAAACCGAGATCATCCTGGTCGACGACGGTTCTGTCGACGCCAGTCCGAAGATCGCCGACCGCCTGAAGAAGGCGAGTCCGCTCCCGTTCACCTTCCTCCGACATGATCGGAATCAGGGGAAGACCGCCGCTATACGCACCGGACTCGAAGCCGCCTCCGGCTCCCTCACGCTCATTTACGATGCCGACCTCGAATACGATCCGGCTGACATTCCGGCCCTGCTGGCTCCTGTCCTGGATGGACGGGCCGACGCGGTGTACGGGTCCCGATTCCTCTCCCCGGAGCGGAGGGTGCTCTTCTTCTGGCATGCCCTGGGGAACCGGCTCGTCACCATGCTGGCCAACATGTTCGCGAACCTCAATCTCACCGACATGGAGACCTGTTTCAAACTGATCCGGACATCCACCCTGAAGGAGATGAAGATCAGGTCGGAGCGGTTTGGCTATGAACCGGAAGTCACGGTGAAGCTGGGTCGTCTGGGGCAGCGCGTCTATGAGATACCTATCCGTTATTCCGGGCGATCCTACGAGGAAGGCAAGAAGATCGGCTGGAAGGACGCGATCCGGGCGATGGGCACCATCGTGCGGGCCGGGCTCTTCGAGGCCCCGGTCACATCGCCCGAAGCGGTCACCCGCTTCGCCCTCAGCCGCCTCGGCCCCTACTATGCCGAACTCCTGAAACGGGTTGAACCCCCTCCCGGTGACAGCGTCCTGGAGGTAGCCTCGGGAGCCGGTGAGTTCGCCCGCCACCTCTCCCAGAAGACCCGGCTCCTTCTGACCGATCCGCGTGCCGCAGATGTGGATCGGCTCCGGATCGATTTTTCCCACCGTCCGAACATCGAGGTCAGGGAGTGGAATCCCTGCGCGGGACCGATCAGCTCCTCACCGGAACAGTTCGATACGGTGATTGCCTTCCACAGCCTGGCAGGTCTCGATGATGACGGCTCCGCCCTGACCGCGATGGCGGCTCACATTGGGCCCGGGGGGAACATGGTGCTGCTGCTGCCTGCGCACGCAGGCCTCTACAGCACCGTTGATCGGGGCCTGGGACGCACCCGCAGGTATTCCCGCGCGGCCATCAGGGAGATGCTGGAGGGGGCCGGACTGCAGGTGGAACGGATGGACCAGGTCAACTGCATCGGCGCGACAGGCTGGTGGATCACGCGCCTCTTCTCCCGCTCTTCACAGATCAGGCCCTGGCAGACGAGGCTCTTCCGGCTCTTCATGCCACTCGTGAAACTTGAGCGCCTGATCCCTCCGCCGTTCGGCCTCTCCTGGCTCGTCACCGCCCGCCATAAACAATAAATCCGATCGCGGTAAAGAACCGCTCTGCTCATTTCCTGAAGCGAGGACTTTCCACTGTACGCCGAATAAGCGCTGACGAAGAGGAACGCAGAGATGCGTGGAAAGGGCCGCTTCAGTTATTCGTAGCGGAGCGACTCGATAGGATCCAGCTTCGCCGCCTTCATCGCCGGATAGATCCCGAATACGATCCCGATCCCGGCTGAGACGAAGAAGGCCAGCGCCACCGCGAAAACCGACACGAGGGTGGCCCAGCCGGCGTAGATGCTGATCAGCTTGGTGAGGGTATAGCCGACAACGATGCCGATGATCCCGCCCAGGAAGGAAAGGAAGATCGCCTCCACCAGGAACTGGGTGCTGATATCACGCCTGGTCGCTCCCACCGCCCGCCGGATACCGATCTCCTTGGTCCGCTCGAGGACCGTGGCGAGCATGATGTTCATGATCCCGATACCGCCCACGAGGAGGCTGATGCCGGCGATCGCGCCCATGACGATTCCCCAGATCCGCTGCGTCTCCTGACTCTGCTTCATCAGTTTCTCGGGGATGATGATCCTGAAGTCCTGGATACCATTGTGCCGTCTGAGCAGCATCCGGTTCAGGATCACGGCACTTTCGGCGATCTCTCCGGATTCTGTCACCCGGAGGGTGACCTGATCGACCTGACTGGCGTAACTGGAGAGCTGGAAGCGCGAATAGGCGCTCGAAAGAGGGATGTAAACATCCAGGTTCACGTCCCGGTCCACGACCTCACTGCTCGTGCCGGCCGAGACTGCCCGTTCTTCCATGATCCCGACGACCGTGAACCATTCCTCACCGAGGCGGATCTTCTCCCCGATCGGGTCACGGTAGTAGAAGAGCTGCTCCTTGATCTTGGAGCCGAGCACGCAGACCTGGGACCGTTCCTGCATGTCGAGGTCGGTGATGAAGGCGCCCTGGGTGGCGCGGAAGGTGAATATGCGCGGATAGTCAGGTGTGGTGGCGAGAATGGTGGCGGAGAGTGTCAGGTCGCCGTAAGTGACGTCGAGCAGGTATTCCTTCTGCGGCGCCACCGCCATCGTGTTTGTCAGCACCTCGGCCACAGCGGCCACGTCCTGCAGGGTGATGCCGCGTGAGAAGTTGCTCCGCTGCTCCTCGGCGTCTTCATCGGTCCCGACCACGCCGGTGTCCCGGACGATGATATTGTCGATCCCCATCAGCTTGATCTGCTCGAGGGCCTCCTGCTTGGCACCCTCACCTATCGAGAGCATTGCGATCACGGCCGCCACCCCGAAGATGATGCCGAGCATGGTGAGGAAACTGCGGAGTTTGTGGCTCTTCAGACCACCGGCGCTGATACTGACGCTCTCACTGATATTCACTGATGCTCTTCCTTGTCATCCTGATGAGGTCGGTCGGTTACCGTCCGCCCCGGCCTGTGGCTGGGGGTGGCGGAGTCGCTGTCTGGCTCCGGTTCTTCTGCCCGGATGGCGCGCCGGTAATCGGTGAACCGGATTCGGCC
Source organism: bacterium (assembly GCA_025774205.1). Classification (GTDB taxonomy): domain Bacteria; phylum Blakebacterota; class Blakebacteria; order Blakebacterales; family Blakebacteraceae; genus Blakebacterum. The sequence goes on along the minus strand of JALGWK010000047.1, from coordinate 7,363 downwards.
TGCACCTCGAGGGTGCGCGGATCGGTGAGTGAAATCTCTTCTCCCACCTCGAGTCCCTCCTCCACGACAACGCTCATCATGTTCCGGTCACCCAGCCGGACCTCGCGCGGTCTCGGAAGTTCCTTCCGCGGGAAGACGACCGTGCGGCCATCGACTTCGAAGACCGCCTCGTTCGGGATATAGAGCGCCTGCTCTCGTTTCTCGTAGGTGATACGCAGACTGGCGGTCATTCCCGGGCGCATCCCGGCATCCACGGAATCGAGGCGGACCACGGCGTTGAAGTAGCTCTTTCGGGCCATCTCATCATAACTGGCCAGCGAGGCGATATTGTCGATCTTACCCGTGAATACGGGGCCGGGAATCGCGTCGAGCCTGATCTCGACCGGATCACCCAGCGCCACCTTGCGGTAGTCGCCTTCGATGATATTGATCTTCGAGAGCATCTCCGAGAGATCGGGGATGGTGATGATTGTCCCGCTCCGGTGGATGGAGTCACCCGCCCGTATCTTGCGCATCCCCTCGGTCGCGCCACCGAAAGTTTCACCATAGACCACGATCCCCGAGATCGGGGCCAGAAGGGTTAATGCTTCTATCTGCTCGATCACGTCATCGAGACGCTGCTGAGCCTGCCGGATCCGCGTCCGCTGGCGCATCTCATCCACTTCGAGCTTGTTGATCAGAGAGGCCAGGCTCCGCTCGGCCTCGTCGACATTGAGGAGGGCATTCTCATAGGAGAGCTGACGCGAAGCCCGCTGCTGCTCCGACTCGAACTCCGCCAGGCCGAGTCTGATCTCGGCCAGTTCAAGGTCGTACCCCGCTGTCTGCAGGGAGGACTCGGAACTCCTGATCTGATTCGGTTTGTTGGCCAGGAAATTATCCAGATTTGCCTGCTGTGTCTCGAGCTGCACTTCACGCGATTCCCGCTGGGTCAGCATGCTCGACTCGTCGATCCGGGCAACCACGTCTCCCTCCTCGACATAGATGCCTTCATCCACCAGCCAGACCAGCTGAAGCATGCCGCGACTGCTCGGCGCAACGATACTCCGGGAGCGCTCGGAGAGGAGTTCACCCCGTACGATCACGTCGAGGACGAACTCACCCTCGGTCGCCTCGGTATAGCGGAGATCCTTGTATTTGTCCCGGAAGACACCTGAGGCAACGGTCACCACCAGCACCGCCAGCAGAACCCCGGCCAGCGCCAGCCTGTTTTTTGAAAGTAGTTTCATGATCACCTTTTACCGGAAAATTCTCATCATGTCGCCGCCACCGCCACCGCGGCCCCGCATCATCTGGAAGACCATCGAGCCGATATCTCCACCCGCTCCGCCGGCGACACCCTCCCGGTTGGCCAGCAGGGCGTCGATGCCCGCGGTCTCGAGTTCTTCCAGAGGCATGAAGGGGTCACGCAGAGCAACTCTCACACCTGCTGACAGTCCCTCTTCGATGACGACGTAATTCCCGTTCTCGGGACCGAGCACCACTTCGACTTCCTCGATGCTGTTGCCCACGGTAAAGACCAGGGTGCGATCCTCCCGGCGGAAGATCGCGTCGAGGGGAACCACGACCGCTTCCGGCCGGTAGTGGGTGATGATGCTCACCTGGGCGGTCATACCCGGCCGAAGGGTGAGGTCGGTCCCGTCGATGGTCACGACGCAGTCGAAGATCTTCATCTGTGACAGGCCCGATCGTCGCGCCAGGGGGCTGATGTCGGTAATCTCTCCCGTGTACACGGCGTCGGGATAGGCGTCCACCCTGACCAGCGCCTTCTGTCCCAGGGCCGCCCGGCGGATGTCGAGTTCCGAGATCCCCACCTCAACCGTCATGGTCGTCAGATCGGGGATGGAGATGATCGACTGACCGGGGTAGGCGGTGGTGCCGACAGTTACCTTCCCCTCTCCTTCGGGCCCATAGGTCTTCTCATAGATGACGAGACCGGGGGCCTCGGCGTACTGGATGGCTGCCCCCAGTTCCTCCACCAGGTCGGTAAGCTCGCGCCGCTCCCGTTCCAGCGACTGCTGCCTCGACTGCAGCTGGGCCTCGTTCCTCAGGATCTGGGTGTTGACCTGTTCCTGCGCCCGTTCGAGGGCGAGCGCGCTCTTCTTGTGGTTGAAGTCCTCCTGGATCTGCGCGATCTCCGACTCGAACTCCATCGCCTTCATCCGGAGATCGGCCTGGGCGAAGGAATGCTGCTGGTTCTCGAGCGAGGCCTGCAGGCTGGCCATCTGGCTCTCCTGCTCAGCGAGCATCTTGGTCAGTTCAGCTTCGACTTCCGCGACTTCGCTCCGTTGATTCGCCACCAGATCCAGAAGCGAGGCCTCATCGAACTGCACGACCAGGTCGCCCGCCTCGATCACTTCCCCCTCCGGAGCGAGAGCCAGGATCAGCTGACCGCCGCCTCGCCGCAGGCGGGGAGCGCTGAAGGTCGCGGTCCGGGCGGCTTTCAGTTCCCCCTTCTCCACGACGATGGAAACGAACTCCCTGAGCGTCACCTCGGCCGCCATGACCTCACCGGCACTGCTGGATGATCCCAGGATTGTGATCGCGACCACGATCACTATCAGGCCGAGCCCGCTGAACAAGGCGATCTTCTTCCGGCCGCCGTTCTTGCCTGTCATTATTCTCTGAAACACGTTCACGACCCGTACCTCCCGGAAATAGCAGCTTCAACTGCCGGCGGTGGTGGTGGCGTACGCTGACGGCCACCTCTGCCCATCACTCCCCAGGCGCGGATACTGTCCATCATCGCCGGTGAGAGGGACCGGAAATCACTGGCTCCCCCTTCGATAAAGCTGTCGAGTTCGGTCTTGAGTTCATCCGACAGGGAGGCTCTCTTGCCACGGAGCAGTTCGATCCTGGCCGCTATGGCTGCACTGTCCGGCTCGGCGCGCATCATGAACTGACCCGCCGTCCTCTGACCACCGCCCCCCCCCATGGCCCGCATGCTGTCGCGGAGGGCCTGTGAAATACCGCGGAAATCACCCTCACCGCTCATCAGTTGTTCCGCTTCGGTCCTGATGCTTTCGGGCAGGTTCTCCAGCATCCCCTGGAGCTGCTCGTTGAATCTTCCGGCCATCCCGGCAACACGCTCTGCACCTTCAGCAGCACCCGGATGGGTCATTTCGGCACCGGCCTCCCTGGTCCCGCCGGTCCTGTCACCACCCCGCATCTGCGACATGCCGCCCTGCCGCATCCGCTCCATCATCTCGGGCGTGATCTGCGTCATGTCCATTCCCTGCATGGTCATGCCCGCGTCCCCTCCGCCACGCGATCCTCTTTCTCCACCACGACCACCACGCTCGTCGCCACCCTGCATCATCATCTCGTCCATCGCGACGACCGGGCTGGCCGCACCGTACTCATCACCCATGGCGATGATCGCCTGCGCGACATCATCCGGGACCGCCCTGGTACCGGCCAGGGTCGCCAGCACCGCCGCCGGGTCCCGGAGCCAGGCCAGATCGACTTCCTCACCCACATCGAGACCATCCAGAACCTGGGCCATCGAATCGTTCCACAGGCCGAGAGAGACCTCGACCGGCTGATGTGAGTCGTGCAATCGAACATAGGTGCGCCCGTTGATGACACCCACCGCGGCCAGCGGCACCTGGACGACATCCTCCAGGTGCTCCACTACGATGTCGGCACTGGCTGTCATACCCGGACGCGCCCGTTCATCGGCCCCATCGAGTCGGATGACAGCAGGGAAGACCTTGACATTCCCCTGGAATTGCTGGGCCAGCGTTGATATCTCGAGGATCCGACCGGGCAGCTCGAGCCGGGGATACGCCTCCAGGCGGACCCAGGTCTGCTGACCGGCCTCGACCAGTTCGGCGTCGAGTTCGTTGATCCTGATCTCGACCAGGAGTTCGGTAAGGTCGGGCAGTTCGATGATGGTCTGCCCCCGGCGGACCGAATCCCCCTCCCGGATCTTGGTCCGTTGCGTCCACCGTCCCTGTTCGGCGTGGATCACCATCCCGTCGATCGGAGCATGGATCGTGAGCGATGCCAGTTCGGCCCTCACCTCGGCAAGGTCTTCGCGATCTTCTTCCAGATTCTTGAAGCGCTGCTGACGGGTCATTTCGTTGATGATCTTCTGCGCTTCGAGCTTCCGGTTCGCTTCGTTCAGGGAGATCCGGGCTTTCTCTATATTGAGATCGCCCTGCTGTTGCTCCAGTACGGAGGAGAATTCCAGGTTCTCCCGCTGGAGTATCATCTGGTCGTAGCTGATCTGGGCCGACCTGACCGAGTTCTCGAGGTTCTTGATGTTGTTGATATGATCATCGAGGAGCTGCTCGTACGCTGCCTCAGCCGTGTCGAGCGCGTCGAGTTCGTTCTCCAGATCCGTGACGGTATCCGCGGTATCGAGCTCGGCAATGACCTGCCCGGCCGTCACTACGGTGCCCTCCTCGATCAGGAAGTTGATCTGCACTTCCCCATTCACATCATTGGGGACTTCGACCTCACGGGCCCTGGCCGCCCTGATGCGGCCCGACCCGGTGACCCTGATCTCCATCTCACCCTGAACGACCTCGACCGTCAGGTGTTCTTCGATGACGGTACCTTCCCCGGGGCGGGTAAAGATCATGAAGGCTATGATCGCTGCCGCCGCTACTCCGACTCCGTAGAGCCAGCGGGGCATCCCGCGTCGCTGCATTTCGTTTGTATTAGTCATCCTGCTTGTTCGACACCATCCCTCTGGATAAACTTGTTCGCGTTCTGAATGGTTTGTGGGAAAAGCTCACAATAATAACTTAGACGTGTGGCTTCCTGAGTTAGATACAAACAAATGGTTCCACGTCATCAAGCAACTTCAGAACTTCTCGATCCCCGACCAGCCAGGTGATAATGATGATACCAACCCCAGCTCGATTCTGTTCCAGGCATCTCCTCCTGCCGATTCTCCTTCTCGTTGCTTCAGTTGCAGCAGTGACTTCAGGATGCGGTTCACGTGTGTCCGGGAATTACAAACAGGGTATGGTGGTTTCCGCCGATACGCTGGCCAGCCGGATCGGCGCGGCCGTCCTGGAGGCGGGCGGCAACGCGGTCGACGCGGCTGTGGCCACCGGCTTCGCCCTGGCGGTCACCTTCCCGGGGGCCGGCAACATCGGCGGCGGCGGCTTCATGGTGGTCCGTCTCCCTGACGGCACCGCGACTGCCTTCGATTTCCGGGAGAAGGCCCCGCTGGCGGCCCACGCCCTCATGTTCCTCGATGAGAACGGGGAATACTCGAGCCGGATCCATCACAACTCTCACCTGGCGGTCGGGGTACCGGGCACCGTGGCCGGTTTCGCCCTGGCTCATGAACGTCTCGGTAATCTTCCCTGGGCCGAACTCGTCGCACCGGCGGTCGAACTGGCGCGGGAGGGATTCGACCTGACCACCAGCCGCGCGAGCGATCTGGCCCGTTATGTGCGCCAGGCGTTCCGACCCTATCCGGCCAGCATGGCAGCCTTTTCAAATAACGGGGAACCGTACGAAGCCGGGGAGACCCTGGTCCAATCCGATCTGGCCAACACCCTCGAACGGATCATGCGGGAGGGCCGGGATGGTTTCTATCGAGGTGAGACCGCCCGGCTGATCGCCGCTGAGATGGAGCGCGGCGGGGGCATGATCACCGAGGAGGATCTGGCCCGGTACGAGGCGAAGGAGCGCGTCCCGGTACAGGGCACCTACCGGGGGTACGACATCATAAGCATGCACCCGCCGTCGAGCGGAGGCCCTGCCCTGATCGAGATGCTGAACATTCTTGAGGGGTACGACCTGCAGGCGATGGGACACAATTCGACGGCCTACATCCACCACCTGACCGAAGCGATGCGCAGGGCCTATCGTGACCGGGCCCGCTGGGTGGCCGATATGGATTTCGTGGAGGTGCCTCTCGAACGGATCCTCAGCAAGGAGTACGCCGCCGAACTCAGGGAGAGCATCGACCCGCAGCGGGCCACACCGTCGAGCGTCACCGACGTCGAACTGCCCTACGAGAGCCCGGAAACCACTCATTACTCGGTCGTGGACGCATCCGGCATGGCGGTCTCGGTCACCTACACGATCGAGAGCTGGTATGGCTCGAAGATCACCGTCCCGGGAGGGGGATTCCTGCTCAACAACGAGATGGGTGACTTCAACGCGGCGCCGGGGATGACCACCGACCGCGGCCTCATCGGGACCGAGCCGAACCTCGCCCGGCCGGAACAGCGCATGCTCTCCAGCATGACCCCGTCGATCGTGGCGAAGGATGGCGAACTGGTGGCGGTCGTCGGCGCTCCCGGCGGACGCACCATCATCAACAGTGTCCTCGAGGTGATCCTGCACCTCATCGATTTCGGGATGGACATCCAGTCCGCGGTCGACGCGGCCCGGCTCCACCACCAGTGGCTGCCCACCTCGGTCACCATCGAACGGGATGGTGCCTCTGCCGCCGTCATCGAAGCGCTCAGGGCAATGGGACATGAGGTCCGGATGGGAGGCTCACAGGGCCGGACCAACTGCATCGGGATCGACCCGATCACCGGCGCGGTCATAGGCGCCGCCGACACGCGCCAGCCGGACGCGGCCGCGATCGGAACAGGCGGCTGAGTGAACTTGAGAACGGCGATGACCATTAGTTTCTTGGCCATAGACGAAATACTCGATTATCATGCCGTGGGCTCTGAAGATACCTAATGAAGAGAAGTGTGCAGTTCTTGAGAGGAATATAAGTAGGTGTCAGAAGCTGAACCCATTGAACCGATTGGGGATCCTATCAACCGGGGGATGTCCGGCCATTGGACGGTTGAGGAAGTTGACCAGAAGCAGGTGCTTCGATGGCTCGAACAATGGCAACGTGGGCTGGTGTGGCAGCAATTCCTCAAATGGAAACGGATTATTGGGATTCCCGATGACCTCACCTCGATTGAAGTTGGTTGCGGATACGGGAAATTCAGCATGTTGCTTGGTCTCTCCGGGGCTAATACCATTCTACTCGATTACAATGGATCCGCTCTGAAAGCCGCCATGGCAATGCACCAAAGCCTGTTGTTACAACCGGAGGGGATCGAGGGCGACCTGTTAGAACTGGCGGATGAGTTCAGAAACCGGTTTGACTTAGTTTGCTCCTTCGGAACGCTTGAACATTTCGAGGGTGATTATCGCCAGCGAACCTTCCAAGCGTGCACCGATCTACTCCGTCCTGGAGGTCTACACTTCTTCACCGTGCCCCATCGCGCTGGTTTCCTTTATCGTCTTATGTTCGGTCTACGACGCCGGCTTGGACTGGTGGAGAAGGACTTCTTCGAAAAACCGTATAGCATAGTCGAACTGAGACGTCTGGCCCAACGGTCCGGGGTTGAGGTGCTTGAACTCGCAGGTGGTGGTACTCTGAAGA
>JALGWK010000332.1 GCA_025774205.1 bacterium | reverse complement strand
GTGCAGGCTGTGGAGGACTCCTTCCTCCTGGAGGACTACGAGATCGTCTCCCCGATGAACGGGATCGTCACCGAGCGTCCGGTGGAGGAGGGGGAACTGGTGATCTCGGCGGTGGCCACCAATATGGGAACGATTCTGTTCAAGGTGGGTGACCCCGAACAGCTCATCGTCAAGGTGCAGATATCGGAGATTGACATCGGGGACGCACAGGCGGGACTGGAGGCCGAGGTCACGCTTGACGCTCTCCCCGGCAGGGTCTTCCCTGGTGTTCTCCGACGGGTGGCGCCCACTGGCGGTATCGGTCAGGGTTCAGCAGTGGTGAGTTTCGAGGCCGAGGTAGAGATCATCGGCGCCTTCCAGGAACTGCGGCACGGCATGACCGCCGACGTGGATATCATCATCGGCCGATCGGAGGATACCCTCTACCTGCCGATCGAAGCGGTGGCCGAGGTCTTCAAGCTGGACGAGGACGGGGAGGAGACCAGGGAGATCGAACGACGGCTGGTGTATGTGAAGGAAGGGGAGGCCTGGGTGGAGAAAGAGGTGACGACCGGTCTCGAGAGTAATACCCGGGTCGAGATCCTCGAAGGCCTCGAGGAGGGCGATGAGGTCCATTCCGACGGCCGGACCGAATGGGAACGCCGCTCGGGACGTGGTCCGGATGAGAACGCCACGGGTGGTCCGGTCGGGATCCGTTTCTGACATGAGCAGAGAATCAGCATGAATATCTTCGAACCGGTACGGGTGGGCTTCAGTCAGCTGCAGGCCAACAAGCTGAGGTCATTTCTCACCCTGCTCGGGCTGCTCATCGGGGTGGCTTCGGTCACCGGTATCGTGGCGCTCGCCGAGGGTCTGCGGGCTTCGGTTACCGAACAGCTCGACCGTCTGGGCGGGTCCAGCCTCATCTTCCTCTCCAATCCGCAGCGCTATTACCGCGATGACAACGGCCGCTGGATCCGTCGCCTTCACGACGATCACCTGATCATGGAGGATATTGATCGGATCCTGGAAGAAGTCCCCAACGTGCGGAGTGTGGTCCCGCACGCGCGCACAGGCGCAGGCTTCCGCCGGGGCAAGGTCTCGACCGACAGTCAGATCACCGGGGCCACGCTCACCTTCAATGATGCCATGGACTGGCAGATCGATCGGGGCCGGTGGATCAACGAGACCGACATGTCGCGTTGGCGTAAAGTTGTCATTCTGGGACCCGACCTCGCCACCGATCTGTTCGGGGAAGAGGATCCGGTCGGCCAGGAGGTGAAGATCAACCGGCAGCGGTATGATGTGATAGGCGTGATGGAGTCGAAGCGGATCATGGATGAGGACTTCGACGACATGGCCGTGGTGCCGATCACCACGCTGCAGAAGCGGATGACCGGTCGCGACCGGATCGATCTGCTGCAGGTCCGCGCCGAACTGGGGGTAGACACCCAGGCGGTTGTCGCCGGTGTCCGCAAGACGATGCGGCGTTACCACCGGTACGGCAGGGATTTCGCCATCGAGACCGCCGATCAGGCAATGGAAGAGATCAACCAGGTCATCCTGATCATGAAACTTGTCTTCGGCGGCATCGCCGGTATCTCCCTGCTGGTCGGTGGCATCGGGATCATGAACATCATGCTGGTCTCGGTGACCGAACGAACGAAGGAGATCGGTATCCGCAAGGCAGTCGGCGCGCGGCGGTCGGACATCATGGTCCAGTTCCTGCTGGAGTCGATCGTACTCGCGACCGCGGGAGGGGCACTCGGTCTGGGCGGGGGATGGGTGCTCGGGCAGGGTCTGGCCCTGCTGATATCGAACCTCTCGGGGCAACCTTTCACCGCCGTGGTGAACCTGCAGGTTGCGGGCGCCGCCATCGCCTTCTCCGCCCTTATCGGCATATTCTTCGGCGTCTATCCCGCCCGGAGGGCTTCCAGGCTCGATCCCGTGGATGCGTTGCGTTACGAATAGTTCAGCCCTATCCTGCTGAAGCGACACTCCAACTACTACTATCGAAGGACGGACCGGCTCGATGCAGATCCTCGCGGTCATCGGCGGCATCATCGGACTCTACCTGGGCGGCGAACTCCTGGTGCGCGGCGCGGTACGGTTCTCCCGCGTGCTGGGTCTCCGGCCGATTATTGTCGGACTGACGGTGGTGGCCTTCGGCACTTCGGCGCCCGAACTGGCCGCCTCCATCGTGGCGGCCTTCAAGGACGCGCCCGGGGTCGTGATGGGGAACGTGATCGGATCGAACATCCTCAATATCGGCGCCGTCCTCGGGATCGTGGCCCTGATCCATACCGTTACCGCCACGAAATCATTCCTCCAGCGGGAACTCCCTTTCATGATCGCGGTCGGCGCGCTTCTCCTCCTGCTGGTACCGGACGGGATGATCGGCCGGGGGGAGGGGTTCCTCCTCTTTGCTCTGCTCCTTGTCTATCTGATCGTGCTCTATCGGCACCGGCGGACCGACCTCCCCGGGCAGAACCGTGACGGGAACGGGTCGGGGACCGCGGGTCGGATCGCTCGATCGCTGGTTGAAGTCACGGTGGGGATCGCGATCCTGGTCATCGGCGCCAGGTGGCTGGTGAACGGGGCGATCGAGATCGCCACGGAGCTGGA
>JALGWK010000046.1 GCA_025774205.1 bacterium | reverse complement strand
GAGGGTGAAGGCCCCATCGTGGTCAAGGCAGCGGGACTGGCGGCCGGGAAGGGCGTAATCGTCTGTGCCGATCGGGAGGAAGCGAAGCGGAACGTGACCGCGATCATGGATGACCGTCGTTTCGGAGAGGCGGGTGATACGGTGGTCATCGAGGAGATGCTCACCGGTGAAGAAGCCTCGATCCTCGCGATCACTGATGGCAGAGTGCTTCTGCCGCTGGTGCCGAGCCAGGATCACAAGCCGGTCGGGGAGGGTGATACCGGACCGAATACGGGCGGCATGGGCGCCTACGCCCCGGCGCCGGTGATCACTCCCGAGGTGATGGAGAAGATAGAGCGGCAGATACTCAAGCCGGTACTCGGCGCGATGGTGGACCGGGGGATCGACTACCGGGGGGTGATCTATGCCGGACTCATGATCGACGGGGAGGGCGAACCCCGGGTGGTGGAGTTCAACTGCCGATTCGGTGATCCCGAAGCACAGGTGGTCTTCCCGCTCATCAAAGGGGATTTCGGACAGGCGCTATTCGACGCCGCCAGCGGATCGCTTTCACCAGGGTCTCTCGACGTAGCCGATGGAGCGGCTGTCTGTGTCGTGCTGGCCTCGGGGGGGTACCCGGACGCGTATGAGAAAGGCTTTCCGATCGATGGTCTCGACGAGGCCTCGGCTGATGATCTGGTCGTCTTCCACGCCGGTACGACCGAAGCGGACCCGGTTCCGGTCACCGCCGGAGGTCGCGTGCTCGGGGTGACCGCCATCGGCGGCTCCATTCAGGGCGCGGTTGACCGGGCCTATGAAGGGGTTTCATCTATTACCTTCCAGGGGATGTACTATCAATCTGAGGGGGGCGAGATGCCTGTAGCTGCGATTCTGATGGGCAGTGAGTCGGACCGGCCGACCATGGAGAAGGCGGAGAAGGTCCTGGAGGAGTTCGGGGTGGAGTTCGAGACCGCGGTCATCTCCGCTCACCGCAATCCCGACCGGTTGACTTCGTTCGTCAAGGAAGCGCCCGGACGCGGGATACGGGTATTCATCTGCGGCGCCGGCCTTGCCGCCGCCCTGCCGGGCGCGGTCGCGGCCCACACCGAACTGCCCGTCATCGGGGTGCCCCTGGAGGCGGCCCTCAACGGTCTCGACAGTCTCCTGTCAATCGTCCAGATGCCGCCTGGTGTGCCGGTGGCCTGCGTCGGGGTGAACAACTCCCGCAACGCCGCCTACCTCGCCATCTCGATTGTGGCCCTGGAAGATGCAGGGATCGCCGCCGCCTGGCACCGATTCCGGGAAGACCAGCGTGCCTGAAACCGGGCCTGATGATCACGATATGCACCATGGTCCGTTGACGCTGCCCCCCGACGAAACCGGTCTCCAGCGGGCGGCGGAGGCTCTCCGTTCCGGCGGCATCGTCGCCTATCCCACCGAGACCCAGTACGGCCTGGGCGTGGACGCGCTCAATCCGGCCTCGACCCGATCCCTGCATGAACTGAAAGAGCGGGGTGAAGGCACGTTCCTGGTCGTTGCCGCCGATGAGGCCGCGGCCCGGGAACTCGGTAGCGACTTCCCCGATCCCGCCGGATCTGTCGCGCGCAGTTGCTGGCCCGGGCCGGTCACGGTTCTGGTGCCCGCTCGAGATGGCCTGCCGGCGGAGGTGGTCGGGGAAGGGGGGCTTCTGGGGGTGCGCGTCTCGGGCAATCCGGTCGCCCGGGAGCTGCCGGCCCGCCTGGGTCGCCCGGTGGTCTCGACCAGCGCGAACCTGACCGGTCGGGATCCCCTCAACGATCCCGGGGAGATCAGCCGGATATTCCCGGACCGCCTGGACCTGATCCTCGATGGAGGAGTACTTCCTCCGGGGCCGGGAAGTACGATCGTCGACGGGCGGACGGTACCCCTGAAGGTGATCCGGGAAGGCGCGGTCTCGCGGAACAGTCTGGCCCGCCGGACACGATTCGAAGTTGAAGGCGGTCGAGCCATACCGCTCGTGCTGGTCGTCTGCACCGGTAACACCTGCCGCAGTCCAATGGCCGAGGGATCGCTGAAGACCATGCTGCGGCAACGCGGGCTCGAAAATGAATTCGATGTGGAGAGCGCCGGAGTAGCGGCGGTCAACTGGGGGATGGCGACCGAGGAAACGCAGGCAGCGGCCTGGGAACGGGGGATCGACCTCTCCACCCACAAACCGCGTCAGATATCGCCACAAATGACGCAGGAGGCTGATATTATACTGGTGATGAGTGAGCGCCATCGGAACCGGATCGCGGTGATAGATCCACACGCGCGGGACCGGACCCACATCATCAAAAAACTATCGACGGAACTGAAGGGGAACAGTGTGGTCGGTCGCCGGGAAATCAATGATCCCTGGGGCAGCCCACCAGCTGCGTATCGCAAGGTGTTGAAGATGATATGGAACGACCTTGAAAAAGGATTCGAGGAGACGCTGCAGCGCGCCCGGGACCGTCGGGCCTTACTCGGGGAGAGTGATCCTGGAGCGGATTATCCCGATGAGGGTCGATCGTGATCCCCGGCAGCATACGGATCAAGCGGCTCGGACTGCTGAGAAACGATGCCCTCGGAGATACCCTGCTGACCCTGCCCGTGGCGAACGCGGTGAAACAGTATGAACCGTCGATAGAGGTCGAACTCATCTGCCAGGAGGCGTTCCAGCCGCTTCTGAAGGGGCACCACGACCTGGACGCGGTACACGCCGATCCGGGCGGATCGGCCAGGGCCCTGGCCAGGTTGATCAGGGCCAGACATTTCGATGCCCTCCTGGTGCTCCGTCCGACTCCCCGGAACGCCCAGGCGGCTTTTCTCGCCCGGGTACCGGTGAGAGTGGGAACCGCCTGGAGGGCCTACGGGCTGCTTTTCAATGTCCGCTGGTATGGTCATCGGAAACTGAACCAGCTTCATGAAGTGGAGTGCAACCTGCAGCTCCTGGCCAGATTGATCGGCCCGGTCGTGGGCATGACCCAGCTCTACCTCCCGCCGCCTGCCGAAGATGAGGAGGCGGCCGGTGATATCATGAGGGAAGCGGGGATTACGACGGATCGTCCGCTCGTCGCCATCCACCCCGGTTCGCGCGTCAGGCCGGACGGTCGCCGATCGGCGCTCCCCTGGCCGGCATCCCATTTCGCGACCCTGGCCGGCCAGCTCATAAAACGGGGGTATCAGGTCATCATCACCGGTACGGCGGAGGAATCAAGGGTGACCGGAGTGGTAGCAGCGATTGATGGCACCATCGACCTGACCGCCAGAACCCATCTCGGTGAACTGGCCTGGCTGCTGAAATCGAGCGACACGCTGATAGCCAATTCCACCGGTGTCCTCCATCTCGGTGCCGCCGTCGGCACCTCGGTTATCGGTATCTACCCCGCTTCACAGAGCATGAGCCCGGTTCGCTGGGGACCGTTCGGCAAGGGGCACAAGGTGTTTCGCGGTCCGGTGGAAGTGTGCAGTCGTAAAAAATGCACCTGGGAGGAGTGCGCTGAATTCAATTGCCTGGCAAAAATACCTCCCGAGGAGGTTCTCAGCGTGGTGGATCGTTTCGTCTCCCAGTCACCCCTGAGAATCAGGCGGGAAGGATTCATCTCCGCGGAGAGTGGACAGGGATGAGCAGGTATCCCCGATTCGATCTTTCGCAGCTCAAGACGAAACCCCTCAAGGATCGACGGAACAAGGTCAGTCTCGACGACCTGCTGGCTCTCCCGGTACCGTCAGACAGGGCAGAGGTCGAGCAGCGATTACCCGATATCCCGAACCGGGAAGAGTTCAGGCGGTTCGGCAGGCGGGTGCGGCTGGCAGGCGATACGGGCCGGCCGGTCGTGTGGATGATGGGTGCCCATGTCATCAAGGTCGGCTGCTCACCGCTGGTGATCGACCTCGCCGAGCGGGGTGTCATCTCCTGTGTGGCGATGAACGGGGCGGGAATGATCCACGATCTCGAACTCGCGCTCATCGGCGCCACCAGTGAAGACGTCGAGGAGAATCTGACCGATGGCGCTTTCGGCATGTGGGAAGAGACCGGAGCCCTGCTGCACGAGTCGGCCAGGGAGGCACGGGCGGACGGCCTCGGATATGGTGAAGGTGCGGGCCGCTTCATCGACCGGCTCGACCCTCCCCACAAGGAGGCGAGCCTGCTCTGGCGTCTCTGGAGGGCGGAGGTGCCGGTGACTATCCATTCGGCGATCGGTACCGAGGTCATTCATCAGCACCCGCAGATGGACGGCGCCATGGTGGGGGAACTCACCTGGCGCGATTTTCTGATCTTCACCGGGCATCTCACGGCCCTCTGTTCCGGCGCCGCGGTACTCAACGTCGGCAGCGCGGTTATTCTGCCGGAGGTATTCCTCAAGGCGCTCTCGATGGTCAGGAACGCCGGATTCGACGCCTCCGGGTTCCACGCGGCCAATTTCGACATGATCGATCACTACCGTCCCCGCGTGAATGTCGTCACCCGTCCCGTATCATCGGGGGGGACCGGCGATATCTTTCTGGGGATGCACGAGGTGCTCCTGCCGTCTCTGTACGAACTGATCGTCGCTGAACCGGGGCCGGGGGAGGAGGATGAAAGATGAGATATACGGTTATCACACTCCTGGTACTCTGTTCCTGCGCGGGGAGCGCACCGCGCTTCACCCATCAGGCGCGGGGAGCTGATACGCCGCCAGCCGAGCCGGTGGAGCAGGTCGCCGACCTCACCGGTGAACTGCTGGTTGCTCCTCCCGATCGGACCGCCGACAGGGTCATCGCCGACAATCCCGAATCGATCCTCCCCCTGGTTGGAATGGGTGAGGTCCCCCCGCCGGTAGTGACAGAGGCCCTCATCGAGCAGCTGCCAGACTCCACTGAGGTGACGCCGCCGGTCAAATTGCGGGGTCCTCGACGCGAATATCAGGTCCAGATCGCTATCACACCTTCGTCCGAGGAAGCGGAAGATTTCATGGAGCGACTCACCCCGCTGCTCGATCCGGAGAAGGTATTCATCGTCTTTACCAGTCCCTACTACCGCGTCAGGGTCGGGAAGAAACCGACCCGTGAGGCCGCCGACGATCTCCTCAGGCGTGTCCACAGTCTGGGCTACACCGGAGCCATGGTGATTCCGATTACGATCATGCCTGACGGGGGGGATGGCCGTTGACACACTACAAACGCTCCGGATATATTTTACGGCCGGAAAATCATTGGGAATCAATGAGTTACAGGAACCTGGAATCAGCCTTCAGGCGGCGCGCCCGTTCTGCCTGCCTGCTTCTGCTCACCTTCGCGGTGAGTGCCTGCTCCGGGACCGGCTATCTGCCCCGGAATTCAGGGCAGGGTGAGGGTGCCGAAGGAGGGGACGCGGCGTCCGCTTCGGCCGACACCAGCCGGATCACCTCCTCGTATGAGGATCAGCAGGCCACACCGGCGTCTGAGGCGCGGGCCTTCCTCGATGAAGCGACTTACCTGATCGAGTCTGCCGTGGATGCTTCCGAGCTGGGTGAGCACCTCAGCGCCGAGGTCGCCATCAAGGAGGCGCACCTGGTCCTGCTCGAGGCTGATCAGCTGGTTCCGACCAGGTTCCACCTTGAAGCCGAAGTTCCCCGAACCGAGGAGGATGTCATCCTCCATGAGGCGATGCTGAGGTTCCGGGACGAATTCGAACGACTCTGGAACAGATCGAACGCCTTCTACGACCAGCTCCTGCCGAATCTCAGGGTCACGGTCCTCACCTCCGACATCTCCGAAGAGGGTGAGGAGATGGCCCTGGAGGAGATGAACGCCGCCCTGGATGAGACCGACGCGCCCGCCCCCGGTTCATGGCAGGAGATCCGCAACCTCCTGCTCGGGATGGAAGTGGACGGGTTGATCGATATCGACATGGGGCTCGAGGAATACTCCGATTACGCCTGGACGAGGATCTACTGGTGCATCCAGTACTACACCGGTCGCGGGCGGAACAATTTCCGGATATGGCTGGAGCGGTCGGGCCGGTATCGGCAGCTTGTGGAAGATGCCCTGGTTGAGGAGGGGCTCCCCCGGGATATGGTCTTCCACTGCATGCCGGGATATGGTCTTCCACTGCATGATCGAGAGCGGTTTCAACCCCCGCGCCTATTCCCGGGCCGCCGCGGTGGGGCCGTGGCAGTTCATGTACTACACCGCCGGCAAGTTCGGACTGAACACCTACCGGACTGATCCCTTCCTTGATGAACGCTGCCGCGAAGTACCTGCAGCAACTCTATGACGAGTTCCGGGACTGGCCGCTGGCCATTGCCGCCTACAACGTGGGGGAGGGACGAGTTCGGAGCGCCCGCCGCTGGGCGGCACGGAACCGGCGGGCCCAGGACTACTGGTCGATCTATTCAAGACTCCCGCGCGAGACGAAGAATCACGTCCCCTATTTCATCGCGGCCCTGGCGATCTCGAAGAACCCGGCCCGTTTCGGCTTCACCGACATAGCCTGGCAGACACCCTTCGAAGAACTGTACGAGGTCGTGCACATCCCCGCGCCGCACCAGCTCTCGATGGCGCTGGCGGCCCGCTACGCGGACGCACCGGAGAGCCTGCTCGTCGAATTGAATCCAGAACTGAGGTTCCGCATCACCCCCCCGGAGGGCTACGACTTGAAACTGCCGAAAGGGACGACCGACACCTTCGTCGCGACCCTCGAGAGCCTGCCCGAAGAGGGGCGGGTGAGTTACGAGAGCCATCTGATCCGGCGGGGTGATACCGGCAGCGCGATCGCTGACAGGTACGGCCTGCCGTGGAGCGAGATCAGGGAACACAACCAGGGCCAGGTCGGCCGGGACACCAATCTGCAGGTTGGAACCACCCTCCGGATCCCGAAGTACGAACAATCTCGCTACCTCACCGGTCGGGAGGTCACGAGTCTCACCCGGCAGCAGACGGTTGCCGCGTCAGGCGAACGCATCTATCACACCGTCAGGCGGGGCGATACCATCAGCGGGATCGCCACCCGCTATGGGGTGACCTGGATGCAGATCCGCCTGTGGAACAACCTCCACGGGGACCTGATCCGGACGGGGCAGCGACTCTCTCTCTACAGCACCCGCAGTACCCGTGTGCGGGCGGCGGTGGTTACCGCCAATCTGCCGGCCAGCGGTGTGTACACGATCGGCCGGAACGATACCCTCTGGGATATCTCAATGCGGTTCAACATCTCGGTGGCGAATCTGAAGCGATGGAATAACCTGAGCGGCAACACCATCTACCCCGGTAACCGTCTGATCGTCACCCGGGCGGCCGCGGAACTGGCCGGTACGGCTGGAGGCGGTGAACAATGACCTATCGAAAGCTGATCATCGGAACCGCGATATTCTTCCTGACGGTGGTTGTACTTGGTATGACCATGAATCGCCGGAGCTCCGGTCGGGAGAGCGACCGGTTCGATCTGGGCTGGTCGGCCGGGATCGGACTGGTGGAGATCACCGGATTCATCGGCGCCAGTGAGGGTACGGTCCGACTGATAGAGGAGTATGGCAGCCGCTCAGCCATCCGGGCCATCCTGGTCAAGGTCGAGAGCCCCGGTGGTGTCACGGTCGATTCCGACGAGATCTACCGGGCCCTCTGCCGGGTCCGGGATGAATTCCACAAACCGATCGTCGCCTACCTCGGCAGTGTCGCCGCAAGCGGCGGGTACTACATCGCCTGCGCCGCTGACACGATCATCGCGCATCCTGCCAGTACCACCGGCAGTATCGGTGTGATTATCGAGTATCCTGTGGCCGAGGAACTCTTCGACAAGGTGGGGATCAGGTGGGAAACGATCACCACCGGGCATTACAAGAGCATGGGAAGCCCCTTCGAGGAACCGTCTGAGCGTCATCTGGAGTGGTTCCAGGAGGTGGTGGATGATACCTACGAACAGTTCATCGAGGTTGTGCGGACGAACAGGATGATAGATGATGAGATCCTTGAGCGCTACGCTGACGGCCGGGTTTTCACCGGCCGCCAGGCAGTGGAGTGGGGTTTCGCCGACCGCACCGGCGATTTCCATGATGCCCGACTGACGGCATCGAGGATGGGGGGAGTGGCAGAAGACGCCGATCTGATCAGGCCACGGAGATCAAGGGAGATCACTCTCTGGGATCTCGTGCTTGGCAGAGCGGGACTCGAGGCGTTGAAGGAGGGTATAGGGCTGGGGCCTCTCAAGGGGCCCAGGACGCTCTATCTTTTGCGGTAGACAGAGACCTGAGCGGTAAGGAGTTACAGGGTATGACCAAAGCAGATATTGTCGAACAGATCGCTGCGAAGACCGGATTGACGAAGACCGATACGGGGCTCGTGGTCGAAGGTGTACTGGAAGCACTCAAGGATGCTCTCATCACCGGTGAAACGGTGGAGATCCGTGGTTTCGGGACCTTCAAAATCAAGCAGCGGGCCGCCCGCAGGGCGCGCAATCCGCGGACCGGTGAGCCGGTAGATATTCCTGAAAAATTCGTACCAACCTTCAAACCTTCACGGGAATTGAAGGATGCAGTAGCGAACAGGGCAGGAATCGGTCTATAAAGGACTTTCATCCGGTGAGGAGGGTCCCTACTTTACGCCGTTCGAACATGATATCAGACTTACGTGACGTCGAACTGAGTAACTGAAGGGATAACTCTCGATGCCCAGTGGGAAGAAGAGGAAAAGGAAGAAGATCGCCAAGCACAAGCGCAAGAAGCGCATGCGGGCTAATCGTCACAAGAAGAAGAAGCACTGATAGAGCGGGGGTGATATGAGTCGAGATTTCCTGCGCAAAGTATGGAGCCTCATCTACGAGGACAGGGAGGGCGGAGACGCCGCTGCCGCCAGGATCGGCGGTAAGGTGGCGACCGAACTCACCCTCGTGGATATCGGCTTCATCTACGGTGCGGCGATCGATCTCTCTGAAGGGCAGTCCTTTGGTCATGCCCAGAGAGTCGCCTATATTGCGCAGGAGATGGCTGTCGGTCTCGAGATGAATGAGGATGAGATCGCCGACATCACCCTGGCCGCTCTCTTCCATGACCTCGGCCTGATTTCGGTCACCCATGAGCTCACCGAACTCTCGAGTTCACCCGAAACCGAGCTGCTGGTCAACCATGCCCGGGATGAAGTGGAGGACCTCACCTCCCAGGTGAGGACGGGCAACATCCAGAAGGTCGCTGAACTCTTCATCCAGCACGTGCTGAATGGTGCGGAAACGGCCGAGGGACTGCCTCTGACACCGGAAGTGGTCCGGCTGATACGCGGGCATCACGAGCACTACGACGGATCGGGTTATCCGGATGGTCTGCGGGGGGATGATATCCCGCTGACCCAGCGGGTGCTCACGGCCGCCGATTGCCTGGAGACCGCGATCGCCGGAGCCGGTGAGCGGGGCCACACCCCCGAATTCGTCCGCGCGGAAGCCTTGCAGCTGTCGGGCAAGCAGATCGACCAGATCACCTCCCGCGGACTGGTGGATGCCACCCAGAACGTGCGGTTCTGGGGAATCTTCACCGGCGGTCAGCTCGGCAAGCAGCTGATCAGCCGTCTTCCGCAGGAGCGCGTGGCTGTTACCTACAGCGAGATCGCCACCTTCCTGGACCAGCTGATATTTCAGGTCGACGGCAAATCACCATACCGGCAGCACCATTCCTGGAACGTCGCCAGACACTGTTACCAGATATCGCTGGAACTCGGACTCGCCGAAGATCTCTCCTCGGCCCTGGGAATGGCGGGATTGCTGCACGATGTCGGTAAGGCAGGGGTGAGTAACCAGATCCTCGATAAACCGAAATGGTTGACGGGACCTGAATACGAATTGGCGAAGAAACATATCAGTCATACCCTGAAGGTCCTCAGTTACGGATCGGGTCTGTTCAACGATCTGAGCGACTGGATCAGCGGCCATCATGAGCGCCTGGACGGATCGGGCTACCCGAATCGGCTGAAAGGTGATCAGTTGAGCCAGGAGGTCAGGATCATCTCCACGGCAGACGTCTATGACGCCCTGATTTCTGATCGACCATACCGCAAGGGACTCGACGCGAGTGCGGCGGTTCGGTTCATGGAAGGCAAGGTTAACCGGTATTTCGATCCCGAAGTGCTGGGCGCGCTCGGGGCCGTGATCGGATCCTCTGTCGCTGATTGATCATGCAGGAAGATTCAGGTAGATGTATTTAGGCAAGAAGACATTTGACAAGCATGAAAAAGACCTGTATGGGTATACTCCTCGCTGAAAAACCGATCCCATAGCGGGATACCATTACCGGGGCGTAAGAGTACGTCCTGAGGCAAGGGAGTCGCACCGTGGATGTCGAGCGGCGCGTATATTTCGTGAGTGAAGTGGCTGAGATCCTGGGGGTCTCACGTCAGACTATATTAAAATACATCAAGAGTGGAATCGTGCCTGGCCTTCGCGTGGGCGGACGTTACCTTATCATGAAGGATGAGTTCGAAACGTTCCTGAGATCGGGCGGTGCAGAAGACACGCTCACCGAAGAGGCCACCGTCGAGGACTCCATCAAGCCGATCACGCAGTAAACCCGCCGTGAACCGGACTCATCCCCGGCAAAGAGCAGTTCGCCCCGGTAGCTCAGCTGGATAGAGCGCATGCCTCCGGAGCATGAGGTCACAGGTTCGAATCCTGTTCGGGGTACCATACGTGACCGCTGTAAGAGAGCGGTTCCGGTCGAGACGGCTCCCGGTTGCGCGGGAGCCGTTCTCCGTAAGGGGGCTGACATGCACCGTTTAACAACCACTCCTGCCGTAATCCTGGCGATCCTCTGCCTCGTTGTGGTGACAGCACCGATCACGTCTCCGAACCGTGGGATTGTCGCCCAGGCATCCGGCGGACAATCAAGTGTAGAGCGGCTCTGGGACCAGGAGTTGGAGGGCATGACCGCGAGTCTGCGGATGGTGGGTGAGGCAGTGGTGGTACGGTTGAGTGACCGGTCGGTCGAGGCCCGGGCTGTCGCGACCGGCGAACTGATCTGGAGCACTGCCAGGGACGGGGCTCACTCGGTACAGATATCGGGAGCGGCAGGTACTCCCTGGATCGCCATCCTCACCCGTTTCGATCGACCACTACCCTCATCGGGTCGCGCCGAAGGGACCTCCTGGCGCCTGAGTCTCTTCCGTGATGACGCGTCAGGGCCGGTCTGGGTGTCGAGGACGGGAGAGGGTGATGCCCCTGGATGCTGGCTCATGCCCGATCAGGATCGGATCGCTGTGTTCGTCAGGGATGAACGGGGGAACGGCACGCTCGTTGTTTTTTCGCTCAGCGATGGAGCGCGCGCGTGGAGCCTGGAATACGGTCCCGTCGATGAAGTCCCGCCGGGAGAGTGGGTAGCCGACGAGAAGTATTTCACGACTTCCGGTGACCGACTCTTCAGGGTGGATCGGCGGGAGGAGACACTGATCGTGGATGCCCACGACCTGTCGAACGGTGATCTGAAATGGGTCGGATACATGTCGGGCGAGAGAGCCGGACTCAGACTGATGTCCCGCGAAGAAGATCTCTTCGCGACCGGCAGGAAGCTCACAGCGATCGATCCGGCCAGCGGCCTGGTTCTCTGGCAGCACAGGGTTCCGTGGGTGCCGATTGAAAGCCGGCCGCCGTGGATGCTCGTCCGGGATGTCGACGGCAGTCATTTCCAGCTGATCCATGTCAACTCCGGTGAGGAGCGGTGGCGTTCGACGCCGCAGGCGGCAGTCGGGACCGTCGGGGTCGCCGGCTGGTTTCCGGAGGGTCTGCTGGTCGGCGGTGAGCGGGGAGAAACAGTCCTCTACGGGATAAGTAACGGTCGCAGACAGGACACCGAACGGGCGCGTTACCAGGCCCCGGGGAGAGAGGGGATCGAACGGATATTCGTGCTGCCCGACGGACTGATCTTCGTGCGCACCGGCCCGCAGGGTAACCTCGTCCTGCGGACCGATGCCAGGGGAGGGACGCGCTGGCAGACCACGTTGTCTGTTCCGGGACTCCCGGTCGCCAGGGAGAGATACGGCAGAGAGAGACAGGTCGTGAGCTCACCCGTGGGACTCATGGAGGATGGAACCGGCGGATCGCTCTGGGTGACGGGTGATGCTCCACCGGGGCCGGTCCTGGTGCAGGTGGACCTGTTGACCGGCAGGGAGGGGGAATCCCTCGCGATCAGCGGGGATGAACCCTTCTTCGCGGTGTGCGGGTCCAGGTCAACGGTCATTCTCGTGGCCGCCGACGGCAGGCTCTCGGCCTGGCGCTACCAGGCGCCCTGAGGGACATCCGGAGCCGCTCAATACGGCGCTTTTCTGTGCGTACGGAGCATCAGGCTGCCTATATTCACGCCATTGAACAGCGTTGAACATGTGAATCGGACAAGCAACTGAAAGGACAGCATGCGCCTGTCGACGAGTTTCATTCCCACGCTCAAGGAAGATCCTTCAGATGCCGAGGTGGTGAGCCATCGCGTGATGCTCAAGGGGGGCATGGTGCGCCTCCTCGCAGCCGGGCTCTATTCCTACCTCCCCTTTCTCTGGAAGAGCCTGCTGAAGGCGATGCAGATCATCCGGGAGGAGATGAACGCGATTGGCGGACAGGAGTTCCATTTCCCGGCCCTCCATCCGATCGATCTCTGGGATGAAACAGGCCGGAACGAAGATTTCGGTGATGATGTCTTTCGACTGAAAGATCGCAAGGGGAGGGGGATGCTGCTGGCTCCGACCCACGAGGAAGTCGTCGGTGATATCGCCCGGAGCGAGATCCGCTCCTATCGCGACATGCCCCAGATCTGGTACCAGATCCAGACCAAGTTCAGGGATGAGCCGCGTCCCCGTTCGGGGCTTCTGCGGACACGCCAGTTCATCATGAAGGACTCCTATACCCTGGATGTCTCCCAGGCAGCGCTCGACCACGGTTACGATCTTCACGCCAGAGCCTATCGCAGGATCTTCACACGCTGCGGGCTCAGGTTCTTCGAAGCGCGGGCCTCTTCCGGACTGATGGGGGGGACCGGTTCGCAGGAGTTCCTCGTCGAAGGTGCCTCGGGGGAGGACCGGGCGGTCGTGTGCGACAGCTGCGGATTTGCCGGCAATGTGGAAGTCGCCGGCACGCAGTGGCAGATGGCTCCGGGGGAAGAGGCGCCGCTGGAGGAAGTGCACACACCCGAGCAGCGGACAATTGAGGATGTCTCGAAGTTCCTGGATATCCCCGCTGAACGCCTGGTGAAGAGCCTGGTGTATATGGACGCCGAGGATCGCCCCGTGATGTTCCTGGTTCCCGGCAGTCACGATCTGAACGAGGCCAAGGCTGCCTCGGCGGTCGGCAGTGCCGTCAGGCCGGCCGAGGCCGAGGAAGTGCTGAGGGTGATGTCGGCGCCGGCCGGATTCGTCGGGCCGGTCGGAGCCCCCGAGGGACTGGGGATATTCGCGGATCTCTCGCTCGAGGGGCTCCTTGACGGAGCCACCGGCGCCAACCGCGGAGACTATCACGTGGTGCACATGAACCTGGCGCGCGACGTGCAGGTGACGTCGTATGCCGACCTCAGGACCGTGCATGAGGGCGAAGCCTGCACCGTCTGCGGCAGCGCGGTCAGGGTCATCACGGCGATAGAGATGGGACACATCTTCAAGCTGGGCACGAAGTACTCTGAAGCGCTGGGCGCGACGTTCCAGGATGAGAATGAAGAGGAGAAACCGATCGTCATGGGATCCTACGGGATCGGCGTAGAGAGGATCGCGGCGGCGGCGATCGAAACCCGGGCCGATGATGACGGGACCACCTGGCCCTCGTCGATCGCGCCGTATCACGTTCTCGTGCTGGCGGTCAACATGGGAGATGATGAGGTCGTCAAAGCCTCGGAGACCCTGTACGAGGAGATGATGTCAGCCGGACTTGAAGTGCTTTTCGATGACCGGGACATACGGGCTGGCGCCAAGTTCAACGATGCCGACCTGCTCGGTCTGCCGCTGCGCGTGACCATCGGGCGAAAGGCGCTCGACCGGGGTGTCGCGGAAGTGTTGATCAGGATCGAGAAGCAGACAGTCGATGTGCCGATCGCCGAGGCTGCCGCCTTCTGCCGGGAGAAGATCGATGCGGAGATCGCGGGCTACAACCAGCGTGCCGATGAGGTCCAGGACGGCTGAACGGTTCCTGGTGCCCGGTCTAGCACGGCGTCACTCTAGGTGCAGACGTCTGTCACGTGACATGACACTCGGCTTCTTCATCGCGGCGGTTATCCTCCTCTTGCCCCGGCCAGGTGAGGCGCAGGGACCGGACCGGATCAGCATGGTATCGATCCGGTCGCCCGACCGGGTTGAACTGACCCGGATATCCCGTCTCGGACTCGAACTCCACATGAGCCCCTTTGGCGGTGACGCCGTCCTGTTCGCCGATCAGCAGGAATTGGAAGCGCTCAGGGCCGCAGGAGTCTCTTTCCAGATCAAACACGAGGACGCTGAAGCGTGGTTCGCGGGCCGGCTCGACGCTTCTCTCGGGCCCGGCAGCATGGGCGGTTACTATACCCTCGACGAAGCACTCGCGAGAGTCGACGTGCTGGCAGCCGCGTGGCCGGAGATCATCAGTCCTCGGTTCAGTGTCGGAACTTCGACCGAGGGTCGTACCATCTGGGCCTTCATCATCTCCGATAATCCCGATCCCGATTCCCCCGACCTGAGCCGACCGGCGGTGTTCTTTAATGCCCTGACCCATGCCCGGGAACCTATCGGTCTGATGCAGCTGCTGGCCTTCGTCGAGGATATCGCGGCGGGCTGGGGCAGGAACGATCCAACAACTATCTCGCTGCTCTCCAGCCGGGAATTGTGGTTCGTGCCGGTCGTCAATCCGGACGGCTACTACTACAACCAGGTCACCGCTCCGGGGGGAGGGGGGCTGTGGCGGAAGAACAAGCGTGATAACGATGGCGATGGGATATTCTCGCGGGGAGCCGACGGCGTCGATCTGAACCGGAATTACGGTTACCACTGGGGCGAGGATGACATCGGTTCGAGCCCCTCGTTCTCCTCCGGGACGTACCGGGGAACAGCTCCATTCAGTGAACCGGAGACTCAGGCGGTCCGGGCGGTCTTCGACCGGCGATCCTTTCAGTTCTGCCTCAACTATCACGCCTACGGCAACGTCTACCTCTACCCGTGGAGTTACAC
>JALGWK010000331.1 GCA_025774205.1 bacterium | reverse complement strand
AGGGTGGATCGGTCTCTGCCGGTAGGCCCTCCCGTGGCCGGAGTCGCTCTCCGTCTCAGTTCAAACCATCGCGAGCTCCATCTCGGCCCACTCCGCGGAGGTCTCGGAGGGGGGCTGCTCCTCCGCGCCAACACCTTCCAGAACCTTGGCGCGGCTGCGCATTCGGCGTGGTCCGGAGTGCCGACCGGTCTGAGGGCGTCATCTGTTTCGCCAACCTCGGAAACACCGCTCTGTCTTGCGCTGCGCAGAACGGACGGCCGGGGCCTCACGCTGGCTGTTATCGATGACCGGGACGATGGGTTGGAGCCGGTTGTGGCGATTGGTTGCCTCGATCGGGATGGACGGGGCGTAGCGGTCCTCACCTCGACCGGAACCAGGGCAGCCGAATTCATCGTCGGAAGGCGGGATGGTCGGCTGCCCTGGCGGATCGGGGGGGCTTACTGGCGTACACCGGACAGGGAGGGGGGGAACGCACTGGAAGTGGTGGTGGGGACACGGGTGGAACGGGGCGCTGTCAGGTGGGAGATGAGGGCCTGGCGATGGGAGGGAGGTCCGCCGCCCCTGGCGAATCCGCCGACGGGATCGAGCCGGAAACGACGCGGGGGTCTCAGGGTGGCGGCGACGATACGGCCCCCCGGGCCGCTGGAAGCGCATCTGTCGGTGACCGCGGCCGGTTCGCCCGACTGGACCGTCAGACCGGGATGGTGGCGGGATGAGTTCGAGGTGAGGCGGTATGTCGCCCATATGCCGGGATGGCGGTTGAGATTGCGGAGGACCGTCGTTCTGGATCGATCGGATCGGGAACCGGACCGGATCGAGGCGCGACGGCTCGCGGTACTTCGGCTCTGGAGCGGCACCGGCCGGCGATGGTGGAGTACCGGAGAAATGCGGATCGAGTCGGAGAACGGATCGCGACCGGCGGCGGGCGGATGGATACAGCTCGACCACCGGGGCAGGGGCCTGATCGGGTACCTCCGCGGGACATTCTCAAGACCCCGGCCCGGGCTTCCACTCTACTGGTTCGAACCGGGACCTGGCTGGCTCTGGCGGCTGCGTACCGATCGTGACCGCGTCTCCCGGATCATCGTCGGTATCCGTACCCTGCCGGAGGGCATCCATGTACGGCTTGCACTTGTTCCCCGGGAAAAGGCCGAACTGCTCATCGGCTGGACCCTCCGACGGTAAGGAACCAGAGGAGAGGTGACGGGTCGAATGAAGGAAAGGTGGATCGACTGATTGACCGATGGAAGTATGTTGGATCGACCGAATAACCGGTTGACTTCACTATTCCCCGATGACGATGGTGGCGCTCGTGAGATCTGCATGGTGTGACATAAACCTGGACGCCCTGGAAGCGAACGCCCGGAACCTGGCCGGACTCGCCGGTGTGCCCCTGTTGCCGATCGTGAAGGCGAATGCCTACGGTCATGGTGTAGTGGAGGTCGTCAATCGGCTGGCTGCGCTTGAGCAGATCTGGGGGGTGGGGGTCATCCTGGTGGCAGAGGCCAGTCATCTGCGTGAGAACGGGTTCGGGGGCACGATCTTTATTCCGGGTGGGCTGCTGCCGGAACAGGCCGAAGAGGCCCTGACGTGTGACGCGGTCATTGCGGTATCCGATATGCAGGTCGTCCGGGCGCTTGACACCGAGGCGCGGAAGCGCGGCACCCACCAGCGGATTCACCTCAAAGTCGACGTGGGGATGCACCGTCTCGGATTCCCCTTCAACGATGCGGAAGCGGTGGCGCGGGAGATCGCGGCCATGGAAGGTCTCCGGCTCGAGGGAGTGATCACCCACCTGGCCGCGGCGCACTCGGAGGATGAAGCATCACGGGCAAGGACCCTTTCGGAGGTAGACCTGTTCGGCCGAATCGTCGAGCACCTTCGAAAGGATCATGGGACACTCATAGCCCACGCGGCCAATTCGAGCGCGGTTCTCTCCGTAAAGGAAGCCGCCTTCGATCTGGTCCGTCCCGGACTGACCATATACGGCTGGGCTCCCGCTCCCTGGCTCGCGGAGAGAGTGCCCCTGGAACCGGTTATCGCCGTCCGGGCCAGGGTTGCCGTGGTCAAGACGACCACCAAAGATGCCCGGGTGGGATATTCCCAGACCCCGATCGAAGAAGGACGCCGGATCGGCATCCTCCCGATCGGATACGGTGACGGTATCCCGAACCACTGGGGACTCGAGGGTGGCTATGTCCTCTTCCCTTCGGGGAGGGCCCCGATCATCGGGAGCGTGAGTATGGACTCCTGCGTGGTGGATATCACCGGGCTGCCCGCCGAAGATATCGGCAGCACCGCCCTCATCATGGGAGCGGGCCCGGAAGGGATCATCGATCCCGCCGAGATCGGTCAGGCTGTCGGACGGGAGATCTACGAACTGCTGGTCGGACTCAACGGTCGCCTCCCGCGCCGCTATCAGGGACGCTCCCACGACTGACCCGCATCGACGCGGCCGGTTGCGACCCCCCGATCCTATTGGCGTGCCAGCCCGACGGGCATCAGCTGGTGGAAAGGTGAATCGATGAGTGACAGCCCAGATCCCATCCGTACCTCCCTGCACGACCGACACCTGGCGCTGGGTGCGAAGATGGTTGATTTCCATGGATTCCGGATGCCGGTGCAGTATTCGGGGATCCAGGACGAACACCGCCGCGTGAGAACCGGGGTTGGCATGTTCGACATCAGTCACATGGGTGAGATCGAGATCTGGGGACAGGAAGCTTTCGATTATGTGCAGCGGGTGGTGACCAACGACGCCAGTCAGCTGAAGACCTTCCAGGTCCAGTACACCGGTCTCTGCTACGAGCACGGCGGACTGGTCGACGACCTCACCCTCTACCGCTTTCCGGACCACTATCTGATGGTCGTCAACGCTTCAAACGTCCCCAAGGACCTTGACTGGCTTCAGCAGCATGTTTCCGGTGACGTGGAGGTCCGCGATCGAAGTGATGAATTCTCCCTCATAGCCCTCCAGGGCCCGGCGGCGGAATCGGTCCTTGAGCCGCTTACTGCCACCGATCTGGAGAAGATCCCCTTCTACTGGTTCATGCCGGGTGAGGTCGCCGGAGTTCCGACGATCATCTCGAGAACGGGCTATACCGGTGAGGACGGCTTCGAGCTGTACATAGCCGACCATGAGGGAACCGGCAAAGTATGGGATGCCCTGATGGAATCGGGTGCCGGTGCCGGGATCGCGCCGATAGGTCTCGGAGCGCGCGATTCCCTCCGGCTGGAAGTGGGCTATAATCTTTATGGCAATGATATCTGGGAGGAGACCACTCCTCTCGAGGCACGCATGGCCTGGACGGTAAGCCTGGACAAAGGGGAGTTTATCGGGAGAGAGGCCCTGCTGAAGCAGAAGGAGGAAGGGCTGAGCCGCCGGCTGGTAGGACTCGAACTGCAGGGGAAAGCCTTCCCCCGTCCCGGATATCCGGTTCTCCATGGTGAAGCGGAGGTCGGCCACGTCACCAGTGGGACCGTCGGTCCTTCGGTGGGGATTCCGATCGCCATGGCCTATGTGCCGTCCGATCTGGGCGCGAAGGGGACTGATCTGGTGGTAGATTGTCGGGGGCGGGAGATCGCGGCTACTGTCGTTGGACTGCCCTTCTATACCACCGGCAGCCGGAAGTAGACGCCGACTATGACAGGAACTCCAGATATGGAAGTGCAGGTT
>JALGWK010000330.1 GCA_025774205.1 bacterium | reverse complement strand
CCAGCCACTTCCGGCAGCCAGGCCTGGAACTCAACGGAGTCTGCCACGGTCGGAACGATGACCGCTTCGGCCTTCACCGGCCGTCTTGTGCCAGGGCTCCAGGAATGGGACATGGCATCGAGAGTGCGCACCCATGGTTCGAGCAGGTCAACATGGGTGATCCCCCGCTCCCAGCCGACCCAGGTGCCATACTGTTCGTTCTCAGCCGAGATACCCCATTTAGTGAAGGTGTCGACCGCCCACTGGTGGGCTGCCTGGTACTGCCGGCTTCCGGTGAGTCGGGTACCGAACCCGTCCATCAGCTCGTGGGCGAGCTGCTCGAGCTGGGAGTTCTCCATCGCTTCGGTCCAGATGTTCTTCAGGACCGGGTCATCGACCGCCAGGGTCTGCGCGGTGATCGGCGCCGAGGTCGTGATCACCATTCCGCAGAACGCTATCGCGAATACTATCCGTTTCATCAGTGCCTCCGGGATGTAACTGTCGTTCATGTTCCGTGTGGATTTCTGTGTGCGGGCATTATGCACCACTTCACTTAGTTGCTACAATCGGAGAGCTGAAATCCTCACCCGACAACCACCGGAGCTGACCGATGAGACGGACCTCTCTTCCATTATTGCTGACCCTCACGCTGATGTTCAGCCTCGCCGGCACCGCCCAGGCCGACCCGATCAAGTTCGCCCGCTATCCGCATATCTGTAACGGGAAGATCGCCTTCTCCTACCACGGCGACATCTGGGTGGCGAACGAGGATGGTTCCAGCCCTTACCGGCTGACTGCCCATGTAGCCATGGACCAGTTCCCGCGGTTCTCACCCGACGGGGAATGGATCGCCTTCACTTCGAACAGGATGGGGAACAACGACATCTGGGTCGTTCCGACCGATGGGGGGGTGCCGCGGCAGGTGACCTTCCATACCACCGGTGACAATGTCCTCTACTGGACCCCCGATGGCGATGGGATCGTCTTCTCCACCAGNCGCGGAGCTGACGGCTGGGGCTCACCGCTCCACACCGTTTCCGTTGAAGGCGGCCTGCCGGTCAGGATGGATATGGACCGCGCCGCGGCCGGGATGATCAGGCAGGACGGCAGCATGCTCGCTTTCAATCGGCTCGGTTTCCGCTACTGGCGCAAAGGCTACCGGGGAAACAACAACACCGACATCTGGGTGCAGGACCTGAGCACCGGGGAGATCACCCAGCTCACCGACCTCGAGATACAGGATTACCGCGAGCACACCCAGGACGCCTACCCGATGTGGGGGGCCGACGGGATGATCTACTTCATGAGTGAGCGGGATGGGATCTTCAACATCTGGAAGATCGCGGCCACCGGCGGCAATCCGGTTCAGGTCACCAGTCACAGTGCCGACGGGGTGCAGTACCCCTCGATCAGCCCCGACGGCCGGACGATCATCTACGAGAACGAATTCGAACTGTGGAAGGTATCGGTTCCCGACGGCCGGCCGCAGAAGATCACCGTGAGTCTCGATTTCGATCCCAAGTACAACCTGGTCGAATACCTTGCCACCGAGAACGCGGCCGACGGCTTCACACCCTCGCCCGATGGCGATTTCCTGGCGGTCGACTTCCACGGTGAGATCTTCATCGTGCCGACCGATGGAGATGTGGGAGAGAAAACCCAGGTGACCGCCTCCGGGTGGCGGGATCGCTACGAGTCGTGGTCGCCTGACGGCAAGTGGATCGCCCATGTCTCAGACGAGGGGGGCGATGACGAACAGGTCTGGCTCTACGAAGTGGCGACGGGCGAGCGTCGGCAGGTCTCCGACTACGAATCGCTGAAAACCGGTCTCCTCTGGTCGCGCGACTCCTCACGACTGGCCTTCATCGGATCGAACCGGCTCTTCCTGACCGACGTGGAGCGCGGCCGCAGTCGCGAGATCGCGTACAACGAAGCCGGTGGGTTCCGTCTCCAGTCCTTCAGCCCTGATGACGCCTGGCTCCTCTACACCCGGGGTGATGAACACCAGAATACCGATCTCTACCTCTACAACCTCGAGGAGGAGCGGGAATTCGACGTCACGCCCAATCCCTGGCGGGAGAGCGGCGGTGCCCTGACTCCTGACGGCAAGACCCTGGTCTTCACCTCCAACCGTTCGGGCGGCACCACCCATCTGTTCGCGGTCCCGCTGGCCCGGCTGGCCGAGGATCCCGATGATCCTCTGGCACGGGCGCGCAAGCAGGAGGAGGAAGAGGAAGGCGAGGGTGAACGCAGTGAGCGGGGTGGCCGCACCGACCGTGAAGCCCGGGAGGAGGAGTCGGAGGAATCAGAACCCCTGAAGATCGAGCTCGAGGGCATCGATAGTCGGGCCCGTCAGCTCACCAGCGGTGAGAACGGAGCCTCGAGCTTCTTCCTCTCAGCCGACGGTGAGACCATCTACTTCATCTCGAGCGATGACGACGGCCGGGGTCTCTTCTCGATCGGTATTGACGGTGAGGGGCAGCGCAAGGTGACCGACGGGTCCTTCTCCGGCCTGACTCCTTCGGCTGACCGCAAGAGCGTCTACTACCGGCAGGGCGCCAACATTTACCACATGCCGCTGAATAATCGACAGAAGAGCCGGATCGATTTCTCCTTCACCGTCACGGTCGACAAACCGGCCGAGTGGCGCCAGATATTCTTCGAGGCGTGGCGGATCATGAAGTACCGCTTCTACGACGAGAACATGCACGGCGTGGACTGGGCCGCAATGAGGGACAAGTACGAGCCGCTCCTCCCCTGGGTGGGGATGAACCAGGACGTGAACGACCTGGCCAACGAGATGATCGGGGAACTGAACGCCTCCCACACCGGAGTGAGTGGCGGTCCGAGAGAATATGAGGCACCCGACACCTACCGCACGACCTATCTCGGATTCGAGATGGAACCGGATGGGAACGCCCTCGAGGTATCCCATATCTACCGGGAGGGTCCCGCCGACAAGGAATGGATCAACCTGGATGTCGGTGACTACGTCCTGGCCATCAACGGCCAGGAGGTCGACGCGTCGGTCAATTACTGGCAGATCCTCAACCACACCCTGAACGACTATGTCACGGTGAGGGTGGCCTCCACACCCCGCGGCAACGACGCCCGTAACATCCGGATCAGGACGGTCGGATCGCTCCGCAACATCCAGTACCAGGAGTGGGTCAAATCGCGGCGGAAAATGGTGGAGGAGTGGTCGGACGGGCAGATCGCCTACGTTCACATCCGTTCGATGAACCAATCCTCCCTGACCGTCTTCCAGAACGAGATCAACCACTACTGGGACGCGAAGGGGATCATCGTCGATATCCGGTACAACGGCGGGGGGAACACCGACCAGCAGATCCTCGACATCCTCGAACGACGCCCCTATGAGTTCTGGAACAACCGCTGGGGAGCCCGCTCCTGGGGCCGTCGGCCGCGCCAGGCGATCGCCGGTCCCAAGGTGATGCTGATCAACGCCCGTTCCGGATCCGACAGCGAGGTCACACCGCTCGGATTCCGTGATCTTGAACTGGGGAGGATTGTGGGCACTCCCACTTACGGGGCAGTGATCGCAACCGGTTCGTACCGGTTGATCCATGGCGGTTCGATCCGTACCCCCGGATCGCTGGTGGTGACCTGG
>JALGWK010000045.1 GCA_025774205.1 bacterium | reverse complement strand
TTTCATCGAGGAGCGCGTACCCCGTCTCCGGCGGGGTCGGCTGCCGGTGATCGAGGCTGACGGGACCATCCTCTGGGTGGCCGGAGTCAGGACGGCCGAGCAGGCCCGGGTGGGGCCTGAGACACGAATGGCTGTAACATTGCAGTTCCGAATGTCGAATACGTAAAGGGTCTTGTCACGGCTGCTGCGTGACAGGGCGCTGGGAGCACGGAGAGACCGCCACGCAGACCAGACGCGAGATAATTCCACAGCCCCTGCTCAGTACGGAACGACTCCAGTCCCGTATCGACGAGCTGGCGGCGGCCGTGGACAACGATTATACAGGCAAAAATCTTCTGGTCGTTTGCGTGTTGAAAGGGTCTTACATTTTCACGGCGGACCTGACCCGACGGCTGACCGTTCCGCATGAGATCGACTTCATCGCCGTGTCTTCATATGGCGACGGAACGACCTCATCGGGTGAGGTGAAGGTGACACAGGAACTGCAGCATGATATCCGGGATCGGCACGTGCTGCTGGTCGAGGATATCGTGGACACCGGGAACACCATCCGTTTCCTGGTTTCTCTCTGCGTGGAGCGGAACGCGGCTTCGGTCCGCATCATCTCCCTGTTGAAGAAGGAAGGTGCGGAAACCGGGAATCTCCCGGAGGTTGATTATCTGGGTTTTACGATTCCGCCGGTCTTTGTGGTCGGCTACGGGCTGGACTACGCTGAACAATTCCGCCACCTTCCGTATGTGGCGACCCTCTCGGGACTTCCAGAGTCCGGAGAGTCATGAAGCAGAGGTGGATGATGAGTAGAGATTCTTCAGGACAGGATGGCAGGAAAGGCCGGATCCCAACCCCACCCAAACCGGGTGACCGGAAGGACCGGCCGGGTGGTGACGGCGGACCGCAGCCCCCGGCCAACAAGTTCGGGAACGCCAGCCGAACCCTCGCCTTCTGGGCCATGCTGATCCTGGTCGGGATAGTCGGCTACCAGCTGCTCGGCTCGCAGACGGGCCGACAGGTCGAACTGGAGTCGTTCAACGAGTTCGAGGAGCTTATCGATCGGGGCGAGGTCGAGGAGATCCTGGTGCTCAACAACACCGAGGTCAGCGGGAAGCTCCGGACCGAGATCACGAGGCAGGTCAGCGGGACGACCCGGGTTTACCACGAGTTCCGTCTCATCATCCTCGACGGCATCATCGACAAGGAGATGCTCGACTACTGGTCGGAGAGGGGTGTCTCATACTCCTTCAAGCAGCAGGGGGCATGGGGCGGCGCCCTCATCTACATGCTGCCGTTCTTCGTAATCATCTTCCTCTGGATATTCATGATGCGCCAGATGCAGGGCGGGCAGCGGGGTATCTTCTCGTTCGGGAAGAGCAAGGCGAAACTGCTTACCGGCGGCAAGGTGAAGGTTACCTTCAACGACGTGGCAGGCGCCGACGAGGCGAAACAGGAACTGCAGGAGGTCATTGACTTCCTCAAGGATCCCGCCAAGTTCCAGAAACTGGGTGGCAAGATCCCCAAGGGGGTCCTTCTGACCGGAGCTCCCGGCACCGGCAAGACCCTGCTGGCCAGGGCAGTGGCCGGCGAGGCTGACGCTCCCTTCTACAGTCTCGCCGGTTCGGAATTCGTCGAGATGTTCGTGGGCGTCGGGGCCAGTCGGGTCCGGGACCTCTTCGAGCAGGGCAAGAACAACGCGCCGTGCATCATCTTCATCGATGAACTCGACGCGGTCGGTCGACACCGCGGCGCGGGCCTGGGCGGCGGACACGACGAACGGGAACAAACTCTGAACCAACTCCTGGTGGAGATGGATGGCTTCGAGTCGAACGAGGGGGTCATCCTGATCTCGGCTACCAACCGGCCCGACGTCCTCGATCCGGCGCTCCTGAGACCGGGACGGTTCGACCGCCATGTCATAGTAGACCTGCCCGACGTGAAGGGGCGGGAGGGAATCCTGCGGGTCCATACGCGGCATATCCCGCTCGCGAACGAAGTGGACATGAAAATCGTCGCCAAGACTACCCCGGGACTTTCCGGCGCCGACCTGGCCAACCTCGTCAACGAAGCGGCCCTGCTGGCAGCCCGGTTCGACCGTGAGAGTGTCACGATGGCCGACATGGAGGAGGCCAAGGACAAGGTGATGATGGGCGCCGAGCGGCGGAGCATGGTCATCGCCGACGAGGAGAAGCGGAGGATCGCCTACCACGAGGCGGCCCATGCCCTGGTCGGGAAACTCGTCCCCGGTTCCGACCCGGTCCACAAGGTCACGATCATTCCGCGTGGCAGGGCGCTCGGCCTCACCCACTACCTGCCCATCGATGAACGGCACATCCACTCCAGAGACTACCTGCTCGGCATCATCAAGCAACTGATGGCCGGCCGGTCGGCCGAACTGCTCATCTTCGACGAGGTGACCACTGGTGCAGGCAATGACATCCAGCGGGCCACCGCGCTGGCCCGCAAGATGGTTCAGGAGTGGGGGATGAGCGACAAGCTTGGACCACTATATTACGGTGAGGAGAACGAGGAAATCTTCCTTGGACGCTCCATCTCGCGGCCCAAGGATCGCTCGGAGGAGACGGCCGAGTTGATCGATGACGAGGTCAAGTTGATCATCAAGGCCTGTGAGAAAGAGGTCGACCAGATGCTCAAGGATAATGTCGAGAGCCTGAAGAACCTGGCCGAAACCCTCCTCGAATACGAGATCCTGTCCGGATCGGAGATCGATCTGGCCATGACCGGCAAGCCCCTGCACCGTGAGCCGGGAGAGCCGGAACCGCTGATGATGGTGGCCGAGAAGGAAGATCTGCCCGATATCGAATCCGTGGCAGCCGAGCTGGAAGGGAACGGTGACGCTGCTGTCGCCGACGGAGCCGACGGAACGGAGCAGGTCGACGCGCTCGACGGGGCCGACGGAACGGAGCAGGTCGACGCGCTCGACGGGGCCGGGGAGGTGGAGAGCGGAGAGTCGGCAGAATCAGGAGAAACCGCCGATGAACCGGAAGGATCCGATCCCGATCGGGAGGACGGATACCTGAAACTATAAGGAGATCGGGGTGGACCGCGAGAAGATCATTGCCGGTGTCAGGCTGATCCTGGAAGGGATTGGAGAGGATCCCGAGCGGGAAGGTCTTGTCCGAACCCCCGAGCGGGTGGCTGAAGCGTTCGAGGAGATCTTCTCCGGTATGGGACGCTCACTCGTGGAGGAAGTGCGGGTATACGGCGTCGAAAACCACGATGAGATGATCATCGTGAGGGACATCCCGTTCTATTCGGTCTGTGAACATCACCTGCTGCCCTTCTTCGGCCAGGCGCACCTGGCCTATATCCCCAGTGAGAACAGGATCACCGGACTCTCCAACCTGGTCCGGATGCTCGAGACCGCCGCCCGCCGACCCCAGATCCAGGAACGGCTCACCAGCGAGGTATGCGAGGCGCTGGTGAGTTCACTCAAGCCGCTCGGAGCCCTGGTGCTCATTGAGGCGGAACACCTCTGCATGACCATGCGGGGGGTGCAGAAGCCCGGCACGAGGATCGTGACTTCGGCCATGCGGGGCGGTTTCGAGCGGGAAGCGACCCGCGCCGAAGCCCTCAACCTCATCTACGGCGGGAAGCATTGACGGCCCCCGAGGCCCGACCCCGACTCCTCTGGCCCTCCTCTGACAGAGAAGCCCGTCTTGAACTCGACCGGGTGGGTTCCGACCGGGAATGGTGCGGTCCGCTCGGACCGCCTCCCCGGAGCGGCCGGCCGGAAGAGACGACGGAGGGGATCGTGGCCATTCTACTGCCGGAAGGAGTGGCCGCGAATCTCCGGGATACCCTGCCTCGACCCGGAGTCGGAGCGATCGGTGAGGAGGGTCGCGGGATGATCGCCTGTGGCCGGACCGACCGGCTCCTCGCCTGGCTCGGGGAATCCGGAAGCGGGGCGGCTGAAGCCCTCCTGGCGCTCCGGCGGGGCGTCGGGATCGAGGGGCCTGACTTCTGGCGGTCCGCCGGAAGGGAGATCTCCCTGCGTGAGGGAACGCGACTGATGGCGGTCATCAACACCACTCCCGACTCCTTCTGGGCCGGCAGTCGCTCGGAGACGACCGATGAGATCAGGAGTGCCCTCGACAGGGCAGTCGAGGGGGGTGCCGACCTTATCGACATCGGCGGGGAATCGACCCGTCCGGGCGCTGATCCGGTCCCGGTACAGGTGGAGATCGACCGGGTGACGGGAGCGATCGTCGAAGCGATCGAGCGCACCGGGCTCCCCGTCTCGATCGATACCTCCAGTGCGGAGGTGGCGGCGGCAGCGCTCGATGCCGGGGCTGTGATCATCAACGACATCTCCGCCGGCCTCGACGACCCCGCGATCATCTCCCTTGCTGCTGATCGAGAGGCCGGTCTCGTCCTGATGCATCGTCAGGGGCTCAGCGCCTCCATGCAGGAGGATCCGTGCTACAACGACCTGATGGGTGAGATCCATGCCTTCCTCGCGGAACGCGCCGACGCCGCGCTCGAGCAGGGGGTCGCTCCCGACCGGATCGCGATCGATCCCGGCCTGGGCTTCGGCAAGCGTCGTCAGCACAACTTCGAAATCTACCGGTGGGTCCGTCCCGGAAGCGGCACATCTCCGGCCCGGCCGACCGGCCGGCGGAAGAGCGGCTGATGGGTACGGCCTCAGCCTGCGCGATCCTCGCCTGGCAGGGCGCGCAGATCATGCGGGTGCACGACGTGGCCGAGATGAGGCTCGCGCTCGACACCCTCGATGAGATCCGGGGAGCGATCGTGGAGGACCGGGTATCATGACACTGTTCCGCATCAGCTTCATGACGATCACCCTGTGGGACATACTGGACGTCATCCTGGTGGCGTACATCTTCTACCGGCTGATGCACATCCTCCGTGGTACCAGAGCAGTGCCGATGGTGATGGGGCTGCTGCTGCTCTTCATGCTTTCGATCTTCGCCCAGCTGCTGCAGCTCGGCACCCTCTCCTACCTGATCGAAAACGTGGGGGCCATCTGGCTGATCGCCTTTGTCATCCTCTTCCAGCCCGAACTGCGTCGGATCCTGATCATCCTCGGGCAGAGCCGGCTCGTGAGGTATTTCGTCAAGGTGGAGGAACCTCAGGTTGTGGACGAGGTCTGCACCGCGATCGAGCACCTGAGCCGGAAGGGCATCGGCGCCCTGGTGGTGCTCACCAGGGAGGTCGGCCTGAAGGCGATCGTGGAGACCGGCGTGAAACTCGAAGCGGACCTGAGCGCCTCCCTGCTCGAAACCATCTTCTTCCCCAACACGCCCCTCCACGATGGAGCGGTAATCATCCAGGACGGGGTGATCGAAGCTGCTTCCTGCCTGCTGCCGTTGAGCCAGAGCAGCCGGATCGAACCGGGACTCGGCACTCGCCACCGGGCGGCGATGGGTGTCACCGAGGAATCGGACGCCGTCGTGGTGGTAGTGAGTGAAGAGACCAGCATGATCAGCCTCGCGGTCGGTGGCCGCCTGACACGGAACATCGACGCTGCCGCCCTCCGCCAGCATCTCTCCTCGCTCTTCGGACCACGCGGCTCGGCCGAACCGGTGATGCCGCTGACAGCGACTGCGTGAACCCCACCATCGCCTTCGTTACTCTCGGCTGCGCCAAGAACAGCGTCGATTCCGAGAAAGCCATGGGCGCGCTCGTCGCCGACGGCTTCTCCCTTACCGTCGATCCAACCGCCGCCGAGGTGGTGATCATCAACACCTGCGGTTTCATCGAGGCCGCCCGGGAGGAGTCGATCGACGAGATCCTGCAGATCGCGGAGCTGAAAGAGACCGGGCGACTCCGCTGGCTTGTCGTGGGTGGATGCCTCGCTGTCCGATATCGCGACGATCTCGAGGCCGAACTCCCCGAGGTCGACCGTTTCCTCGGACTCCTCGATCCGGAGGAGGTCAGGACGGTCAGCCGTGAAGCGGCGATCCAACTCGGTCTCGGGAGCGCCGACCGGGAACCGGGATCGCCGGCACCCGATCTGGATGTCCCGGCGCTTCCCGAAGGGATCCCTGATATCCCTCGGGTTCTGACCACGCCCGCCCATTTCGCCTACCTGAAGATCGCTGAAGGGTGCGGCAACGCCTGCTCCTTCTGCGCCATACCGCTTATCCGGGGAGACACGGTCTCTGTCCCGCCCGACGACCTGGTTGCAGAGGCCGCCGCCCTGGCCCGCTCCGGGGTGAAAGAACTCATCGTGATCGCGCAGGACACCACTCTCTATGGCTACGATCTCGACCGGGATTCCGGGGGAGGAGGCGGCAGCCGGGGTGGAGGCCGAGGAGACGGGGTCGACGTGGCTGCCCTGCTGCAGCGCCTGGAGAGCGAGGTCGAGGGGCTCGAATGGCTGCGGTTGATGTATGCCTACCCCACCCGCGTCACCGATGCTCTCCTGGAGGTGATGAGCGCCTCATCCACGATCGTGCCCTATCTCGACCTGCCGGTCCAGAGCGGTTCAGACAGCATCCTGCGGGAGATGCGGCGGGGGATGGGCCGAACCGCAATGACCGACCTGATCCACTCGATCCGGGAACGGGTACCGGGCATCACGCTGCGTACGAGCATCATCACCGGCTTCCCCGGTGAAGGTGAGCGGGAGCACAGGGAGACACTCGACCTCATCCGTGAGATCAGGTTCGAGCGGCTCGGCGTCTTCACCTACTCCCCCGAAGAGGGCACCCGGGCCTTCGACCTTACCGATACGGTCCCGGAAGAGGAGAAGGAGCGTCGGGCAGCGGAGATACTCGAGGCCCAGCGCGGGATCATGCAGGAGATCAACGATGCTCTCGTAGGCGAAGTTGTGGAAGTGATGCTGGATGAATCCCTCGAGGACCTGGCCCCCTTCACCTGGCTGGGACGCACGCGTGGTGACGCGCCTGAAGTGGACCAGGGGGTCTATCTTGAGCTGTCGGAGAATGACGGCCCGGAGGCGGAATACCACCCGGGAGAGATCGTCCGCGCCGAGATCGTCGGCACCATCGACTTCGACCTTGAGGGAGTGATCGTCGGGTAGTCAGGGGTACGTGAAGGCCTGCCGGAGCGTTGCGGGAACTGATCGAATCGCCGGAGACGTCAGGTCGCCGGAACGGGTCAGATGGTGAGCGGGCGATCCCCCGGCCAGGTGAGTTCCATCCGCCCCTCTCCAAACCGGGCGCAGGGAGCGCCGCCTCCCAGCCATGAACCGAGGTTGATATACGTGCCGCCCCCTTCCAGCCGGCTTTCCTCCGCCACGTGCGAGTGCCCCATGACGATGTAATCGTATCCCCGCGCGGCCAGCGCCTCGATCTGGGAATGGGTCCTCTCATCGCTCCCGAAATTCTTGCCGGTGGTATAGTGTCGACTGGTGCCGGAAACACGGTTCGCGATGGCGAATCCAAGAGCGGGAGGGAGGAGACGCCACAGCCATATTGCCGCCCGGCTCCTGATGACCCGGGTCATCAGCCGGTAAGCGGTATCTTTCCCGGCCAGACCGTCGCCGTGGTGCAGATGGAATCTGGTTCCGTTCCACTCCACGTCGATCGGTTCGCGATGGATCCGGCATCCGATGGTGTCGCTGATGAAGGAACCGATCGCGAAGTCATGATTCCCTGCCAGGTAATGGACCTCGATACCCTGTGCGGTCAGGTCTCTCAGGGCATTCAGAATCCTCAAGCCTGTAGTGGGTACAACGTGGCTGTATTCGAACCAGAAATCGAAGAGGTCACCGAGGATATAGAGTCGCTCGCCGTCGGTTCCCACCTGCTCGAGCAGATCGAGAAGGCGGGACTCCCTGGCGCTCTCCTCGGCGGCAGGCAGCGCGCCGAGATGGACATCGGAGATGAAGTAGAGTGCTCCCACGGTGTCGCCAGAGTAATAGATGAGGGGAATCCGGGCAAGTGGTGCGGACCGGCCGGGACTGATAGACTGAAGAGAACGGCGCCACCGGCAGGAGGCGGTTGACACCGCTTCCGGCAGAGGGAACCTTGCACCGGGGACCGGGTGTTCCCGGAAATCCGCCTTCACCGACGGACAGGAGCGGCTCATGGCCGAGACGATGCGCGCGATCGTGAAGACCAGGCCCGGACCGGGCGCTGAACTACTTGAGGTTCCACGGCCGGAACCGGGCGAGGGAGAGGCGTTGGTGCGGATCACCGCGACCTCCATCTGCGGTACCGACCTCCATATCTATGAGTGGAACGCCTGGGCGGAGGGCAGGATCGGTCCGAGGATACCCCAGACCATGGGGCATGAGCTGTGCGGAGTGGTTGAGGAGATCGGCAGGGGGGTGGATCAGGTCTCTGTCGGTGACCGGGTATCGGCCGAGACCCACATCGTCTGCCATACCTGTCTGCCGTGTCAGCGAGGTCAGCTCGAGGTCTGTCTCAATACCAGCATCCTCGGGGTCGATCGGGACGGCTGCTTCGCCGATTACATCACGGTGCCCGCGGAGAACCTGTGGGTGAACTCTCCCGACCTGCCTGACACCGTGGCATCGGCGCTCGAACCACTCGGCAATGCCGTTCATACCGCGATGGCTGAATCGCTCGAAGGAAGACGCGTGCTCGTGACCGGGATCGGTCCGATCGGCGCCTTCAGCGTCGGGGTGGCGAAAGCGCTCGGCGCCACCGAGATCTTCGCCTCAGAGCCCAATCCCTACCGGCGATCACTGGCCGGAGCCATGGGGGCTGACCATTTGATCGATCCGATGGCTGTATCGCTGACCGATATGATCATGGAGATGACCGGTGACGGTGTGGACGCGGTCCTGGAGATGTCGGGACACCCGACCGCCATACAGGACGCGATCTCGTGTGTCATCCCGGGCGGGCATATCGCCCAGCTCGGACTGCCTCCCGACAACGTCACCCTCGACCTGAACAAGCTGATCTTCAAGGGAATCCGGTTCTACGGCATCGTGGGGCGCAGGATATGGGAGACCTGGGAGGAGATGGACCGGCTCCTCTCCTCCGGCGATCTGGACATCACGCCGGTCCTCACCCATACCATGGAACTGGAGGAGTTCGAGGAGGGGATGCGCCTGATGGAGGCCGGAGAATGCGGGAAGGTGGTCCTCACGGTCTCATGAGGCTGATCAGCGCCTTCCTCCTCGCCCTCGTGGTGTGCGCCGGCAGCCTGGCTGAGACGCCGGGAACGGCTCCAGTATCATGTCGCGTGACGAGCGTCCGCACCGAGAGTGACGCCGTGCTTGACCGGCAAGGCGTGGCGGCGGGGCATACCGTACCCGACACCCTCACCCTCGGCGTCACGGGAGACATCATGCTCGGCTCGTGGCTGATCGAAGTGCTCAAGGAGAAGGGATCCGCCTGGCCGTTTGAGGATGTGCTGCCGGTTCTGCGGTCGACCGATCTGCTGGTTGGCAACCTGGAGTCACCTTTCCTCAGCGATACGACCGGTATCACTCCGGCCGAGAAGACCTACACCTTCGCGGTCCCGCCGGGGATCATTGAGACCATCACGGCCGGCGGCTTCGACCTGGTCGGGCTGGCAAACAACCACATCCTCGATTACGGCCCGGCCGGTCTCTTCGAGACCTGGGATACGCTTGACTCGGCAGGGATCGCGCATGTCGGTACCGGCCTCACGAAAGCAGAGGCTCACACCCACACCATTCTCGACCGGAAGGGCCGGCAGGTGGCGTTCCTTGCCTACAGCCACACCTTCCCGGAGGAGTTCTGGGCCACGTCCGACAGGCCGGGGACCGCCCATGCCAGCGATGAGGGACTGGCCCGCGAGGTCAGGAGGGCCGAGGCGGCGGCCGACCTGGTGGTGGTCATGTTCCATTGGGGAGGAGAACTGCTGGAGGAACCCAGGGAGTACCAGCAGATACTGGCCCGCATAGCGATCGACAACGGCGCCGACCTCGTGATCGGTCATCACCCCCATACCATCCAGCCGCTGGAATGGTATCGGGACAGGCTGATCGCCTACAGTCTCGGCAACTTCATCTTCGGTTCCTACACTTCGACCGCGAAGGGCGCCATCCTCCTGGTCCGATTCTCGGAGGACCGGCCGACAGGAGCCGACCTCTACCCGCTCGACGTGAACAACTTCCGTCGAGGATTCAGACCCGGTCTGATGGAACCCGCCCGCTGGCCTCTGCTGAACAGTGCCGTCATTTCCTCCCTGGCCGATTCCGCCGCCGCGGGACATCGGGGGGTCAAGATCGATAATGCCGGGTTTTTCAGATTGGTGCCTCCAGGACTGTAAACTTTGATCCCTGAATGACGTCTAATATTCGACGGGGGTGGTGCAGTGCAGGCTGCTCCCTCAGCAAGCAGCAAGCGTGGAAACTGCACCTGGCGCCAGCCAGGTGCAGCTTTCCATTTGCGGGGTCACCGGGGATGTGATAGGGTCGGGCCAGGATATTGGAAAACATCCACTTTCTGTTGACAGCGCTTCCTGTTCACCTGATACTACTGGGCTTGAACCCTCCTCTGCTCCTGGTATATCCTGCATCCTGGAGGAAGGATTCTCCTCACGACGCGAGGTTCGGTTCTCCCTCGGTGTCATATCTGTGGCAGAAATGAAGAATTGGGCCCAACAACTGTAGGATAGAGCAGGGCTCTGAAACTGAAGGAAAGAGTAGAGTGCTTTGGCGAAGTTGACGAAGAAACCGTATACCCGCGAGGACCAATCCCTCGACAAGTACCTGCAGGAGATTGGTGAGGTCGATCTCATCAATGCCGAGGAAGAGGTGCGCCTGGCGAAACTGGTGAAACAGGATGACCAGGACGCGCTGAACAAACTCGTTCAGGCGAACCTCCGGTTCGTGGTCAGTGTCGCCAAACAGTATCAGAACCAGGGGCTCTCCCTGGGTGATCTCATCAACGAAGGGAACCTCGGGCTGATCAAGGCCGCCAAGCGGTTCGATGAGACCAAGGGATTCAAATTCATCTCCTACGCCGTATGGTGGATCCGGCAGGCGATCCTCCAGGCACTGGCTGAACAGTCCCGCATCGTCCGCCTCCCGCTCAACCGGGTGGGCGCGCTGCACAAGATCGGGAAGGTCTCCTCCGACCTGGAGCAGAACTTCGGTCGGGAGCCATCGGCCGACGAGATCGCCGAGCGTCTCGACATGAG
Organism: bacterium; assembly: GCA_025774205.1. Classification (GTDB taxonomy): domain Bacteria; phylum Blakebacterota; class Blakebacteria; order Blakebacterales; family Blakebacteraceae; genus Blakebacterum. Next base: position 2,421 of record JALGWK010000045.1, on the reverse strand, counting down.
CTCGAACGAAGTGACCGACACCCTCAAGATCTCCAGTCGTCATCTGAGCCTCGACGCTCCTTTCCAGGAGGGCGAAGACAACCGGCTTCTCGATGTGCTTGAGGACGAGGTCCAGGCCCCGCCCGACGAGGACCTCTTCGATGAGGCCCTCCAGAAGGAAGTCGTCAAAGCACTCTCCACCCTCACTGACCGGGAAGCCGAAGTTATCAGGCTGTACTTCGGGATCGGGCGGGAGAAACCGATGACGCTGGAACAGATCGGCACCAGGTTCGGTCTTACCAGGGAGCGGGTCAGGCAGATCAAGGAGAAGGCGATCCGGCGGCTGCGGCACAGTTCACGGTCACGAGCCCTCTCTCCCTATACCCAGTAATCACCGTATCAGAACCAGTTACGGGCTTTCGCTCGACCATTGCTGAATATTCAATCAAGGGCTTGACCTCCGATCGCAGGGTGTCTATTCTCCTGTGCGGATTCTCATTGTTGGGGACGTCTGCCCCCGCAACGCGCACACACTGCCGCTGAAGGCCGGGTGCTGATGGAGAAGAACGGTTTCTCACTGCTGGTTGTCCCTCGCGGGAACGAAGCACAGGGTGTGCGGGAATTCCGCCTCTCGGGAATCGGTATCATCAGCACGGCTGCCGGCTCCCTCTTCCTCGCGGTCCTCTTTGTGGCCATGGCCCTGACCTACGGCTCATCGCTGGTGGACCAGGTAGGCTACGTGCGGCTCCAGCGTGAGAACCAGGTGCTCCGGAATCAGCTCGAAGAGATGAACCAGTCGGTCCTCAGCATCACGGCCCAGATGGACATCATCGCCAGCCGGGATGAAGACCTGCGAATCATGGCCGAAATGGAGCCGCTGGCCGATGAAATCCGCCAGGCCGGTGTGGGTGGCAGTTACCGCGACTTCGACCTTGAACTCCTCTCCCTCGTGGGCAACACCGGCGCCATGGCCCGGGACACCCAGAGTCGGCTCAGCCAGCTCAGCCGGGAGATGAAACTCGAGCTGGAATCACTCCTTGAGATCAATGCCCGCTTCTCGGAGTCGGAAACGTACCTCCTCGGTTACCCGAGTATCACCCCGATCGACCGCACCCTCTACCGCACCCGCATGAGTTCCGCGTTCAAGATGAGAGATGACCCGATCGATCCCAGCCGGCGCCGGTTCCATGCCGGGAACGACTGGGCGGCCGCCAAAGGTACCCCGGTCCGGGCCACGGCGGACGGCATCATCGTGGATCGGCGGAGCGATGTGACCTCAACCAGTCGTTTCGGATTCGGGAACTTTATCAGGATCGAGCACGCCAGCGGCCTCCAGACCTTCTACGGCCATTTCGACCGGCTGCACCCCCGGGCGAAAAACGGGGCGCGGATCAAGCGGGGTGATGTGATCGGCTACGTGGGCAACACCGGACGCTCGGACGGCTTTCATCTTCACTACGCGGTAGTCAAGGATAGCCGGGAGATCAACCCCTGGCATTTCTACTTCGATGACCGGACCAGTGATGCCCTGGGACTGAAGAAGTAGACTCACTGTCTGCTCCAGGGAAGTGTCTGATATCTGCCTCGTCGGTCGGAACCGACGGGGTTTTTTCTTGGTTGAGGATCCCGGACGGGAGATACTCCTGCCATGTCGGAGAACGCGCAGAACAGGGATTCCGACCTCTTCGATCAGGCCGGACCGGAGGGTGAGGCGAGACAGGTATCCTTCCACCCGCCCCTGGCCGACCGGATGCGGCCGCGGTCACTCGAAGAGTTCACGGGGCAGGAACACCTGCTGGGGGAGGGCATGCCGCTCCGCCGGTTGATCGAAGCGGGGACGATACCCAGCATGATCCTGTGGGGCCCGCCCGGCACCGGCAAGACGAGCCTCGGTCGCCTGATGGCCGACTATGTCGGCGCTCCCTTCAGAAGTTTCTCGGCGGTACTCGCCGGAGTGAAGGAGGTCCGCGAGGTGGTGGAGCAGGCCCGTCGCGGCCCGTGGGTGGAGGGGATTCCGACCTTTCTCTTCGTGGATGAGATCCACCGTTTCAACAAGGCTCAGCAGGACGCCTTCCTGCCCCATGTCGAGGAGGGTGTCATCGTCCTGATCGGTTCCACCACCGAGAATCCCTCCTTCGAGGTGAATGCCCCACTGCTTTCCCGCACGACTGTCTTTCCCTTCCAACCGCTCCCGGAAGAGAACCTGCGGCTCCTGCTGAGGCGTGCCCTGGAAGATTCTGAACGAGGCGTGACCGGTGCCGACGGCGCTCCCATCGAACTCGATGACGGGGTGGAGGAGATGCTGGTGGGACTGGCCGATGGCGATGCCCGGGTACTGCTGGGGATACTCGAGATGGGCGCTTCCGCCTCTGCCGGGACGATCACTGCCGGGACCATCTCCGATCTCCTGGCGAAGAAGACCAGCCGGCACGACAAGGCCGG
>JALGWK010000329.1 GCA_025774205.1 bacterium | reverse complement strand
GAACTGATTGCTGCTCCGGAACACGTAGATGCGATGCTCATCGAGGAAGGTCACCCCCTGGGGATAACTCTCCGGCAGACCTATGCTGAACCGTCGAGGCGGCTCATAGAGGACATTCGGGAAGAGCGATCGCAGCATCGGCCAGCCGGTCACCACTGCCCCCAGACCAACGACCGCACCGGTCAGCCGGTTCAGGAACTTCCTTCGTGATCTGTTCTCCGTGATCTTACTCTTCTCCCTGTTTTCCATACCCTTTTCCCCGGTCGGTTTCATTCCATGGTCTCGATGAAGTTGAATCGCTCCATCGTCATTGCGTCAGTCGGGCAGCGGGCCAGTCTCAGCTGATCTTCGGGGATATCGACCTGGTCGAGCGGCACGAATTTCAGACATCCCTCGGGACAGACATCGGCGCATCGCCCGCAGAGAACGCAGAGGAGCGGGTCGTAGATGGTGTCGATGTGACAGGCCAGGCATCGTTCTGCCTGCACCCTGGCCTCCGTCTCGTTGAAGGCATGCTCCACTTCGGTGATTCCGGTCCGGCGTTCGAGTTCGACCGAGTCGGGCATCTGGCGATCCCGCTTCTCGTACCCTTCCGGCATGCGGTATTCGGTGGTCTCCAGTCGGCTGATGTCGACCTGCAGGGTGAGTTTCCGCTCACGCCCGCCGAGGAACTCATGGATTGAGCGGGCCGCCCGCTTGCCGTTCGCGACCGCTTCGATCGCGATCCGGGGCCCGAAGGCCGCGTCGCCGCCGGCGTAGATTCCCGCCGCGGACGTGGCCAGCGTTTCGGGATCGATCGTGATCGTCCCGGTGGGGGCGATCTCTACCCCGTCCTCCTCCCGCAGGAAGCTGAAGTCGGAACGCTGCCCGACAGCCAGGATGACTGCATCGGCCTCCAGCGCCATCGTTGTCGAATCGTCGAACTGCGGATCGAAGCGACCCTGTTCGTTGAATACCCGGGTACAGGCCACGAGCTCGATGCCGGAGACCTGCTCCCCTCCCGTGATCTCCTTCGGTCCCCAGGCCGGATGCAGATGGATCCCCTCCACGAGGGCGCCATCCAGTTCCTCCCGACCCTGGACAGTGAGAGCCGCCGGCATTTCTGCCAGCGATTCGAGCGAGACAACATGAACTTCAGTCGCGCCGCCTCGCAGCGCTCCCCGGGCGGCATCCATGGCCGGTTGACCCACGACTGCCCGGGCCGTCATCTCGATCTCCTCCATCGGCTGATAGAAATCCCTGATCGCCGAGCGAGCCGCGTCGAGCGCTACCGAACCGCCACCGATGACAACCACCCGCTCACCCAGGTCGACCCGGTACCCCCGATTGATGTTGAGGAGGTAATCGACTGCTTTGACTACCCCATCGCGTTCACTGCCGGGTATGTTGAGATCCCGGCCCTGCATGGCCCCCACCGAGATGAAAAAGGCCTCGAAGCCTTCCTCCCGCAGGCGGCCCAGATGGTACTCTTCCGTCAGGGCGGTCCCGGTTCGCAGGGTGACGCCCAGGTCCTCGATGATCCCGACCTCCCGCTCGATGACGCCCCTCGGCAGGCGGTACTCGGGCACACCGTAGCGAAGCATGCCGCCGGCGTGATCGAGGGCTTCGAATACCGTGACATCAGCCCCGAGAATCGCCAGGTCGTGGGCGCAGGCCAGGCCGGCCGGGCCACTGCCGATGACGGCCACTTTTCGGCCGGTCTGCTCTCCGGCTGCCATCCCCGTAGCATGATTCGGATTGAGCTGGGAGAGGTGCCAGGCCCGGCGGCAGCCGGCGTCCTGGAATCCGGATGAGGTTCCGGCATCGGCATCCTCGAGCAGATGCCGATAGAAATCAGGCCGTGCTGATTCGGCCCCGAACTGTTCGGTGACAAAGCGCTTGAGGGGGCGGATGGCGACCGCCTCATCGATCACGCCGCGCCGGCAGGCATCCTCGCAGGGGGCCGCGCACACCCGACCGCATATCGAGGCCAGGGGATTGGGCGCCCGGGCTGTGAGGAAGGCTTCCTCATGTCTCCCTTCAGCGATCAGCTGAACGTAGCGGCCGGAATCGGTGTGAACCGGACAGGCTTCCATGCAGGGTACGTTGGTCCGGTACCAGGTAAGGTCGTTGAATCGGGCCGGATACTTCTCCGGCTGTCCGGAAGCCGACATCTTGTCCTGCCCTTTCTCAGGCACTCTTCCATCCCATCGATCGCGAGAGATCGTTCAGACTGGTACTCTCGAGGTGATCCCGCATCTGGGATTCGAGTGATGCGAGCATGTTACCGAACAGGCACTTGCCCCCTTCGCAGAACGGGGCGTCAAGCAGGCGGTTCTGGTTCCCGATGGGGCCGTCCATGGCCTCGAAAATGTCCTTCAGGAAGATCGTTCCGGGATCGTGGGCCAGCGAGTATCCGCCGCCCGGACCCCGGATGGAGGTGAGGAATTCCTGGTGTTCGAGTTTCTGAAGTACCTTGGCGAGGTGGGCGCTGGAGGCGCCGAGTGCCTCGGCGATGGCCTGGGTCGACATCGGTGTGTCAGGCTCCCGGGCGAGGATAGCCAGTGAGTGGAAAGCCAGTGAGATCGCCTCGGATATTTTGATGAGTGCCGCCATGAAACCCCGTTCAGAGAGCAACGCGCCTCATATATGGTATTTAGGTACCACAATACCAGATATGTGTCAAGGAATGAAATTCGCAAAATGTGATTAAATTCACTCAGCGATTTGAACCGGGCGGAATTCTGGTGATTACGGGTGTTCGCTCAGGTCCACCTGCCTGTCAGGAGGACCGGTCCTGTGTTCCGGACAACTTATCTCTGGCCGGGATGTCCGTACTGGTCGGTCATCCCGCTCTTCCACATCCCGGTTACTCTACCCCCCACATAGCCGGCCGTAAAGAGCAGGATCACGCCCAGGACGTATCCGACAACTCCCAATCCCCGTTTCTTTGTTCGCATCTCGAGTGTCTCCGGCACCGGACAGACCGCGACACAGTCCATGCAGCCGGTGCACTCCACTCCTTTGAGTGACTCCCTTGTGGCCACCGGCAGGCTGGCCATGCAGACCTTGTCGCAGAGGCCGCAGTCGATGCAGCTGTCGGTATCGCGGCGGATCCGGAAAGGTGAGAGGAGCGCGCCCAATCCCACCAGTGCTCCGTAGGGGCAGAGGTAGCGACACCAGAAACCGTTGATGACCACCGAGCCCACCACGAGCAGTCCGATCGAGATGAGGCCCACTTTCCCGATTTCGGCGAAGAAGAGATACATCTTCACATCGGAGATCTGGTTGTAGGGCGACTCGATGAAGCCGCGGAGTTCGGCCGGCGTCATGGACAGAATCGCGACGAGGAAGAATCCGAGGAGCAGGTAACGCAG
>JALGWK010000328.1 GCA_025774205.1 bacterium | reverse complement strand
CCGCATCGATCCGCCGATGCTGCGCTTCCCGGTCGACGAGGAAGAGGCGCTGAGGAACGATACGGCCGCCCTGGCGGCTGTTGAGCAGGCCTTCACCGACAATGAGCACGACATTGCCGGGGTGCTGATCGAGCCGATCCAGGCCGAGGGCGGGGACCAATTACCGGCGTCATGTGGGCCCACCAGGCCCAGAATGTGCAACCCGACATCATCGCCTTCGGCAAGAAAACCCAGGTGTGCGGTATCCTCGCCGGACCGAAGATAGACGAGGTCGAGCGGAACTGCTTCGTGGAGTCAAGCCGGATCAATTCAACCTGGGGGGGTAACCTGGTCGACATGGTCCGCTTTACCCGGATACTCGAGATCATCGAGGAAGACGATCTGGTCGAGAACGCGCGGGTCGTGGGAGATTACCTGCTCGCCCGCCTGGGAGAACTCGAAGGGGAATTCGGACAGGTGAGCAATGTCCGCGGCCGGGGGCTGTTGTGCGCCTTCAATCTTCCCGACGGGGACACCCGGGACGCCTGCGTGAACCGATGCATGGAGGCCGGTATGCTGATCCTCGGCTGCGGCGACGTTTCGGTGCGGTTCCGCCCCCCTCTCCAGACCACGACGGATCATATTGATCAGGGGATCGAAATCCTCCGAAAAGCACTCGGCACGTAATGAGCCTCGGCGGAGCGGCATGAGGGAACGGTTCAGGAGATTCGCCTCTTCGGACGCCAACATCACGGCCTTGAGGCTCGAGCACTTCACGGCCCTGCTCGAGACCATCCTGGTATTCTCCATCTTCTATCTCATCCAGTTCGCTTTCCGGGGGTTCTTCGAGCCGGCGCTCGATACCCCCGTCACCCTCGGAACGCTGTCAACCAACTTGGGATGGATCGTCGCCAGCATCCTCGGGCTCTGCCTGGTGCCGGTCTTCATCCGCTGGATATCGAAGGGCTGGAAGCTGGCCGACTTCGGTTTCGCGCCCCGCCCGGGTCGCCGGGACATGATCCTGGCCGCCTACATCGGCGTCGTGATGGGGTTGTGGTTCTCGCTCGGGTTCTGGGTCAGTCCGGAGGCCTTCAACGACGCCCGCTCGCTGCTCGCGATCCACGACTGGTGGGACGCTCTCTTCTATATGGGGTATGTGGCGATCTTCGCCGGCGCCCTGCGGAGCGAGTTCTTCTACCGGGGCTACATCCAGAAACTGCTGACCCTGGAGTACGGCACCGCCTGGGGGACGCTCCTGGCGCTCCTCTTCTTCCTGGTCAGTTTCCACTGGCTTGGCTGGATCCACGTCATCTCGATCCTTGCTCCGATCGGTCTCGGATCGGCCCTCCTCTTCAATCGCCGGGGGGCTATCTACGGACCGCTGATCTACCACTCCCTGACCTTCATCCTCGGATTCCTTGGCTATGCGTTCCTTGAGTTGACCCAGGGGGGATACGCGATCTACACCGCGATACTCGTCCTGATCGTAGCGCTCGGATTCTGGCCGATGAGACTGCCGCTCCTCCTGCTCGGGCGACACCTTGTCTCGCTCATCAGGGGCCTGAGGTCGTACTGGCTGCGGAACGGTGTCATCGCGGTCTCGATGGTCGTGATCATCCGGGTCCTGTGGGAGACCGCGCATACCAACCTGACGGCCCACACCTGGTTCACCATCATCTTCACGATCGTGCTGGTGACCTATAAGATGATCGAGCGGCACTACCAGCTGCGTCGGATTCTCGGCGCGTAAAATCGGTTCAGCCCCCTTCCTGAAGAGCGTCCGACGTTTGCCCCTCGATGGTATCGCCCTCCCCCAATCCCGCTCCCCCGGACCTGCTCCCCGTGAGGAGTCTCGATCATGGTCGACATGGAGATCCACACCCCGCTCAGCCGCTGGCCGCAAGGCGAAGGACCCCGGGAACGCCTCCTGGCCGGCGGGACCGAAGATCTCTCGACGGCGCAACTCCTGGCGGTCCTCCTGCGCACCGGCGGTCGCAGGGGGCAGACCGCTCTCGAACTCTCGAGAGCCCTGCTCAACCACTTCGGTGACATCCGGGAACTGGCCCACGCCAGCCCCGAGGAACTGCAGGCCATCCCGGGCCTCGGACCGGCGGGCGCGGCAGTGATCACTGCCGCTCTCGACCTGGGGCGACGCGCCTGGCCCGACAACCGGAACGGCCGGGACACCTTCTCCTCTGCCGCCGATGCCGCCGCCTGGCTCATGCCGAGGCTCTCACACCTGCGGAAGGAGCAGTTTCTCGCGTTGCTGCTCGACGGGAAGAATCGCCTGATTCGGCAGGTTCGGATCTCGGAAGGGAGCCTCACCTCCTCGGTCGTGCATCCCCGGGAAGCGTTCCTGCCGGCGGTGCGCGCCTCGGCTGCCTCGGTCATCTTTGCGCACAACCATCCGTCGGGGGATCCCTCGCCCAGTTCAGAGGATATCGCCGTCACCGCCCAGCTCCGGGAAGCGGGACGGATTCTCGGTATCAACGTCCTCGATCACGTGATCATCGGGGCAGGGGTGTACCGGAGCCTGGCTGAAGAGGGGCGCCTGTAAGGACAGGAAGAACTCCGGTTCACCCTGCCCGCATGGTGTCCGGACCGGTCGGATTCGGGAAGGGTTGAATGCAGCGCCGGAAAGAGCCATCTTTGTCAGGTTCGGGCTATACCGGACCTGTCAGTATTCCGTATCGATCACCAGCGCACGAGGAGTTGTTGGAGCCATGGGCACCCACTATCAGAATTTCATCGACGGCAAATGGGTCGACGCTCTCGGAGGGGAGACCTTCGAGAACCGCAACCCGGCCGACTGGGAGGAAGT
>JALGWK010000044.1 GCA_025774205.1 bacterium | reverse complement strand
GACGGGCCCAACGGCAACGGTAATGGCCCCCAGGAACTGGCGATCCTTGAAGCCTTCAATCCAGCCACCGGAGCGTGGGACTCACTGGCTTCGATGAACGAACCGCGTAGTGTGGCCGCGGCCGAGGTTATTAACGGCCGGCTATACGTTGTTGGTGGTTCGGATCTCAAGAGGGGCAAACCCTACCTGAATGTCCTGGAGGAGTACAACCCGAGTACAGACCAATGGGTCCGCAAGGCTTCAATGAGAGTCAAGCGGGACGGTCCGGGAGCGGCGGTGCTTGACGGGAAGCTGTATGTTTTCGGTGGAGCACAGGGCAGGCTTTATAAGTCTTCGATGGAGATATACGATCCAGCAACAGACTCCTGGACAGATGGACCATCCCTGAACATCGCACGTTTCTGCCCTGCCGTCGGAATTGTAGATGGCAAGATCATTGTAGCGGGTGGTGTGACGGAAGGTGTTGTCGATATCGCAGACACAGAAATATTCGATCCCATCCTGAACACCTGGCTGGGCAAACTGGATATGCCGACCGCCCGCGGTCAGGCCATGGCTGGCGTGGTTAATGACACGCTGTACGTACTGGGCGGTTTCAGTGAGCAAAGACAGGTGACCGGTGTCGTCGAGTCCTATCCCTCGAGCGGAGTCTGGCAGACAGGATACGCGGCCATGCTCAGTGGGGGACGGGCCGAGGCAGGGTTCGGAGTGATCAATGACGTGATATATATCGCTGGCGGACTCTACGAGACACCATCAACCAAATCCGTCCTTGGTTCTCTGCTTGCCTACGACCCGGCAACTGATTCCTGGCAGACAGGACTCACTGATATGCCGACTCCGCGCTCTGAACCGGCTGCCGCAGTGATTAATGGAAAATTGTATGTCGTGGGAGGATATGTGGAACGATAAGTGGTGGGGATAACGACCTGCCTTTTGCGAGATCCGCCTGCATCCTTGTTCTTCGAAAGGAAGCGTTTGACATGCGTCGATTCCGAATATTTGTCAAGTGGACCGCTGTTCTGACCGGACTAACGTTCTGCGTTCCCCAGGGCGCGATTTCCGGACAGTCAGTGCCGGATGGAGGCCAACCTCCCGAATCAGACAGGAGTCTCCTGTGGGCAGGACCTGCTGCTCAGCGTGTTCCACTGGTTATCACACTCGATGACGCGGTGCAACTGGCCCTGGATGGCTCGTTCGATATCTACCGACTGACGGAGCGATACCTCCAGCTGGCGTACGGTCTTGAAGAGGCCAGGCGGAGTCTGAGGACGCGTATCTATCTGGACTCGCTGCTGCCGAAAAGAACTCAGGGGTATGTAAACCAGCTCTATACCGATCTTGCCCATCTCGACCTGGTACTGTTCAAACAGGAAACGACGCGCGTCACAGCCGCCCTGAATATAGTCCAGCCTCTGAAAACAAACGGTAATATCACCTTGTCCACGCGAATGACCGGCTTCGAGCGGCACATGGAAGCGCTCTCTCCTGAATTCCTGTTCACCAGCCCGAAAATGGGAATACGGTATGTAATGCCGCGCATTTCGCTGGATTTCAACCAACCACTATTCCAGTACAACACCATCAAGGGACATCTGCGGGAAGCTGAACTCGACCTGGAAAGCCTGGAATTGAGTTACAACGAAGTGGAGATACAGCGGATCAATGAGATCACCTTTGCTTTTTACTCCCTCTATACAAGGCAGCGATTGCTGGATATCTCGGATCAGATGTTCAAGCAGAGTGAAGTCAACTATCAAACCGGTCTGCGCAGATATGAGCTCGGCCTGATCCCCGAGATGGAGAAGCTGAGTCTTGAGGTAGAGATGGCGAACAGCCAGGATCGATTGCTTCGGGCCCGTCACGAACTGGACAGTCAGAGAGTTACATTCAACCGCACGGTGGGAATCGATCCCGACTTTGAACTCGTGGTCGATGCTGACGAGACCTTCAGACCGATCCAGATCGACCTGGAACGAGCGCTCGAGATGGCATTTCAGAATCGTTCCGACGAACGGAGAGCCCAGATCGAAGTCGAAAAAGCCGAATTGGAAATACAGAAGACCATCAGCCGGAACAAGCCTGATCTGCAATTCAATATCGGCATCGATTACAGTGCGAACTCGACGGAAGCTGGCTCCGACCGGGATGACGGATGGTTCGACCACCTGCAGGCGGGCCTTGATCCGGATTATATCAAACCAAACCTGAACGTATTCCTCTCTTTTCGGTTACCAATCTCAGACTCCCGTACCAATGAATCGAGGATCCAGCAGATCGCTTCCGAGCAGAGAGTGCTCATGAGGGAAACGGAAGAGGTACAGTTCGAATTGCACGCTACTGTTGTTGAGCATGTCAGCGCCATGCAGAGCGCCATGCAGCGCATGGAACTGCAGGCACAGAACAGGAATCTTGCCAGAGCGGGATATGAAATCAGTCAGGAACAATTCGAAAAGGCAGAGATCCGCTATACCGAATTGCTGCTCGCCCAACAGCGATATCTCCAGACTGAAACCCTCTTCATGGACGCCATGATCGATTATGAGGAAGGTAAAGCCAGGCTGAGGGAGATCACCATGTTCGATTGGGAGACAAATACCGCCGTCCGTCGACAGACGATTCCCTCAGTACCATTTGCTCGTGGCAGATAAAAAACGGGGGCGCTGAACCGTGACTGGTCCAACACCCCCGCTGCGGGTCGGTTCACCCTTACGGGTGGATCGCAGGGATGACTACTCCTGCAGTTCTTCACCCATCGGGGCACGGCGCGGAGCTTCCTTCTCCTGCAGCTCCTCACCCATCGGAGCGCGCCGGGGAGCTTCCTTCTCCTGCAGTTCCTCACCCATCGGTGCACGCCTGGGAGCTTCCTTCTCCTGCAGTTCCTCACCCATCGGTGCACGCCTGGGGGCTTCCTTCTCCTGCAGTTCCTCACCGAGCGGAGCGCGCCGGGGAGCTTCCTTCTCCTGCAGTTCCTCACCGAGAGGAGCCCGCCTCGGGGCTTCCTTCTCCTGCAGTTCCTCACCTACCGGAGCACGCCTGGGAGCTTCCTTCTCCTGCAGTTCCTCACCGATCGGAGCCCGCCTCGGGGCTTCCTTCTCCTGCAGTTCCTCACCTACCGGAGCGCGCCTGGGAGCTTCCTTCTCCTGGAGTTCCTCACCCATCGGCGCCCGACGGGGAGCTTCCTTCTCCTCGAGCTCCTCGTTCTCCTTGAAGACCGGCTTGCGTGGTTCGTCAGTCATCCTGATACCCCCTGATAGTGTGAATGGTTCATGGCGCCCTTTAAGCGCAAAGCGCGTGCCAGATGTGAAAGAATTGCTCACTTTCGATCGCAACCAGTTACAGATCAACGGCTTGGCATCTTATTATCGAAACTGCGTCATTCCGGGTCTTTTCGTGCATTCAGCAGGTGATGTGGAATTCACGCATCAGTGTGGAATAGAAGTCCGCACTGAATGTGGAATTCCCCTTTTTCCCCTCATTCAAGGTCGGGCGGCTGCTCCCTTCAACCCGGGCTACCCGGTTCCCCGATATCCGGGAGGCGCCTGAGAGAACCATGAGGGGAGGATCACTGCAGATCAGCGTCCCCTCGGGACCGGAGGCACTTGAAAGTCTGATGCAGTTCTGCCGCTCCCGAATCGAGTTCCTGGGACAGAATGATCTCCTGCTCACCGCTGAACTGGTGATCGAAGAGGTCGTCCTGAACATCATCCGGCACGGATACCGGGATGAGCCGGGTCCGATCGACCTGGAAATGGAGATCGAAGGGGATCAGATCACGCTGACCATCCGTGACCGATCACCTGCTTTCGATCCCCTCCAGGTTGAGCAGCCGGAACTGCAGCTGATGGAAGGAAAGCGTGGACTGCCCCTGGTCATACAGATGGCCGCCTCGACCACGTACGAATATTCCGACGATGGCTGGAACGTCCTGACCGTCGTGCTTCAGGTCAACGGAGATACAAATGGCGCCTGAGAGCACAACCCCGCTGGATAACCCTCTCGTCCGGGAGGGGGTCGAGTACCGGATCCTGAAGGGGGGCGCGGTCCATATCTCCGGTCCGGGACTGGACGCGTTCATCATCGACGACGGCACCGCCGCCGTGCTTGAGATGTGTAACGGCAGATCGCTCTCCGATCTGTGCGGGGAGATCAACAACCGGTACGACTGGGGGTTGGGCGATGATGATGTGCGGGACATCCTCACCCGCTGGATTACCTACGGCTATCTCGAGGGATCAGAGGTGAAGTCCCGCCGCATGGTGAAGTTCGATCCGGCCGGACTCCTCAGGTTCGTGAGACCGCTCCAGTATCTCTACGGCAGACGGTTGATCGGGATCATCGCTCTCCTGCTGGCGGCCGCCGGATTCGTGCTGACCTTCGCCAGGGGAGCCGACCTCATCGTCGCCCTCGGAGACCTGGCCCGCTTCCACCTGATCCTGGGACCGGTAGTGGTCATCCTCGGCTACTACCTGGGGTACTCGGTCACGGCCTTCTTCCATGAACTGGGGCACGCCCTGGCGATCCGTCGATTCGACGGAGAGGTCCCCGAGATCGGCATCCAGCGAAACTTCAATTTCTACGTCCTCTCGAACCGGGATATCCTCCTGACACCGGAAGACAGAATCTGGTACTATGCTGGCGGACTGTTGAGCGATACGGTCTGGTGGGTGGGAGCCTGGATATGGTGGATTCTGGCGCCCGGCCCCGTTCCCCTCTTCCTGCTCCTTCCTCAGACAGTCTACTTCCTGGTCTATGCCTGGGCTCCCTCAGGCGCCAGCGACATGGCCATGGTCCTGCGGGAGGCAGTCAGCTGGAAACCGCTGACGAGGTTCAGGAAGGCACCCGACTGGCTCGAACGGTGGCGGACAGCGCCATTTATTCAGGTGGCTCTGGAGATCGTCCGGCTCGGTATGGCCCTGTTCCTGCTCGTGTTTACGGCATTGGCCGACTGGCTGCTGCTGGTTCTGTACGTGATCTATCGGATAGCCCGGAAAGGGCTGAATCGACTATGAGATCCTGTTCCGACAAGGAGCACTGCTCGTGAAGAAGAACGCGTTCCTGACAATGACAGCCGTGGTCATCATCCCCCTGACGATCGCGGCCTGCGGCCGTGGTGCGGCATCGGAAGACGCCTCGGCCGAAGAAGCGGTGAACCTCACTCCTGATTCCGAGATTCCTGCCCTGCGACCGTCGGTACGACCGGCAGAATCAGGGGCTGGGCGACGAACGACTCCCGGGCGACAGGCACTCGACAGGCAGGATGAACAACGGTATCTGACCATCTTCACTCCGAAGTCACAGGTGGTGGTGCTCAACCGGGTTCCGGGCATGGTGAACGAGCTCAATGTCGAGGAAGGTGATCGGGTGTCAGCGGGGAACGTACTCGCCTCAATCGACAGGGAATCTTACAAGCTGAGGGCTGGCAGAGCTGCCGCGGAGGCGGATCGCTCGCGGGCAATCTACCAGCGCAATCTGGAGGCATCCGGTGAGGAGGCGCGAATCAGGATCGTGTCTGCACTCGAACTCGATGTCAGCCGGGCTGAATACCGGCAGGCGCAGGCTGATTCGGCGCTGGCGTTCATCGAGCTGGGGTATACTGACATCACGGCGCCGATCTCCGGTCACCTGATCGAGCGGAGGATCCAGGCCGGCCAGTGGATCGGGATGCAGGAGGAATGCTTCACAATCGCCGATCTCGACGTCCTGTGGGCAGTGTTCACCATTCCCCAGAGCCATGTCGCAGAACTTGAAACAGATCAGCCGGTCAGACTCAACGTAGATCCCGACAGCAGTAACCCCCAACAGGTCTGGGGCACCCTGCAGCTGATCAGCCCGGTGGTGGATCCCGGAGGTGGTGTCAAGATCACCGTCGAGGTCAGAGAAGCCGGATTACGGTCGGGCATGACCGTGGAACTGGAACTGAGATAGGCAGCATGCGGACTCACCTGAACAGCAGAGGATATCACCTTCTCGAAGGTGGTCATGCGCGGTGAGGAGATCTTCATCGCCAAGGACCCGGTGCGCCGCAAGTACATGCAGTTCGACGAACTGGGGAAGCGGTTCTGTGAACTGTGTGACGGGAAGCACTCACACCAGGAGATCGCCAACCAGCTGGGTAAAGAGTTCACTGAGTGGGATTTCGACCTGGATTACGTCAACCAGTACCTCGAACACCTGGTCGGGATGAAACTCATCTTCCGCGACCGGCTGGAGATGAACATCCTCCTGATGGAGAAGGTCCGGCGGGAACGGGAGAAACGGAACACCCTGCTCCACATGAGCTTCACGGCCATCGACCCGGACAACCTGTTCAACTGGATGATCGGGCGGCTCCAGTGGGTGACCTCGAAGGCATTCCTGGCCTTCTTCTGGACGCTCGTGATCGGTTCCTATGTGATCCTCATCGGCAACTGGGAGGCGACCTGGGCGGGACTCTCCTCCTTCTACATCTTCGAAGGCTGGTCGCTGGCGCAGATCGTGGTCCTCTACCTGTGCATCATCCTGATCATCGTGATCCATGAATTCGGGCATGGGCTGACCTGCAAGTACTACGGCGGAGAGGTCCATCAGATGGGTCTGCTGATCATCTATCTGATCAACCCCGCCCTCTTCTGCAATGTGAGTGATTCCTATCGCTTTCCGAGCAAGTTCTCGAGGGTGATGGTGGTCTTCGGGGGGCCGCTGGTGGAACTCTTCGTCGGCGCTACCTTCGTCTTTGTCTGGTGGCTGACCGATCCCACCCTGCATATCCACGACTTCGCCTTCAAGATCGTCATCTTCTCCAGCATCTCGTCGTGGATCTTCAACATGAACCCCCTGCTCAAGTACGACGGCTACTACGCCCTGAGCGAGTTCGTGGATGTCCCGAACCTCAGGAAGCGGTCGTTCGATTACCTGGGTTATCAG
Organism: bacterium; assembly: GCA_025774205.1. Taxonomy (GTDB): domain Bacteria; phylum Blakebacterota; class Blakebacteria; order Blakebacterales; family Blakebacteraceae; genus Blakebacterum. The sequence goes on along the minus strand of JALGWK010000044.1, from coordinate 7,991 downwards.
TGGAAGAGACTGTTCGGCCTGCCCGGAGACATGCCCATCGGGGGCCGACGGGAGAAACGTATCTACCTGATCTTCAGCATCATGGCCTTCTGCTACTCGATCTTCATCTTCTCGCTCATTTACGGACTGCTCAAGAAGTGGCTGGTCGGCAGCATGGCGGCGATGGGCTGGATCCTGCTCGCGTTCCTGATGTACATCCTGCTCAGAAGATTCATCAAGAAAGGGGCCGGGTTCGTGAAACTGGCTGCAATGGACCGATCGGGATCGATCCGCCGGAACATCCCCATCGCGGTTTCGGTTGTACTTGTCCTGCTCATCCTCCCGGCGTTCATACGCACGCCGACGGTGGACAAGCGCCTCGCGATACTCGAACCGTACCTGCAGGTGAACATGGAAGCGGCCGCTGCCGGTCAGGTGATCGATGTTCTCGTGGAGACCGGAGATTATGTCGAGCGGGACCAGCTGCTGGCCGTGATCGAGAGCAACGGCCTCGATCTCGAAATGAGCGGTATCAAACATGATATCAGGAATCTCCGCGCTCAGGCGGGAGAGGCGTTCGCGCGCGGTGACGATACCGAGGCGAATCGCTGTTTCACCCAGGTCAGCCGGCTGGAGGAGAGCCGCGATCTCATCCTCGCCCGGATGGACCGCCTGACCATGAAGGCTCCCTTCCCGGGACGGGTGCTGAACGCTCATGTGAGTGAGATGAAACACCGCTACGTCCGGCAGGGAGAACTGCTCATCCAGGTCGGCGTGACAGATTCCCTCAGGGCACGCCTCGAAGTGCCCGAACGGGAGATGGCGGACGTCGAGTATGGTTCGCTAGTGAAATTCAAGCCGGCTTCCCGGGCCTGGGAGGTCGTGGAAGGACGGATCGTCGTCATGGACCTCGTCGGTGAACGGGTCGCGGACGGCGAAGCCTGGTACGGAGTCGAGATAGTGTTCGACAACACCGAACTGGCCCTGGTACCGGGCCAGCGCGGCAAAGTACGTCTTTACGGAAAGCGCCGGTCACTGTGGGCACAGTTACTGCGGAACGCTTTACAGACCCTTCGCCTGGATTTCTTTTTCTGATATGACCAACGAAATAGAGAACATTCGACAGGAACTGGATGCGGCCTACCGCCAGCTGGAACAGACCGCGAGTCGGCTGCTCCTGATCAATCAGGCGGGTATGCTGACCGCATCCACTCATGAGGAACGTGTCATCGGAAGCGAACTGCTGGCAAGTGTCCTCGACAGCGTCTTCGCTTCCCGCGGTCTGGTGATAACCTACTCCCAGGGCGGCGCGGTGTTCGACATCCTGGCCCATCAGGGTCTCGAAGAGGAGGATGTGGACGCCTTCAAACGGAGTGAGCCCGATATCACCGCGCTGTGGATCGCCTCTCTGAAGAAGGCGCCGGTGACCAGACAGACCGTGCTGGCGGCCGACGAATGGGAATCGGGACTCTCCGATCCCGGCTACGCTGTCTACGTGCCCCTGTTCATCGAGGATGAACTCACCGGGGCGCTGGTCGTCGGGGACAAGTCGACCGGCGAGGAGTTCGATGACGGAGAACTGGCGTTCCTGGCCAGCCTCGGGAATCACACCGCGGTCGCGCTGAACCACGCCCTGCTCTACAACCGGCTGGAGAAACGACTCCGGGATCTCGATACCCTTCTCAAGATCAGCCAGGAGATCACCTCTACCCTCGACCTCGACCGCATCCTCAAGACGATGGTGACCATGGCTTCGGCGCTGGCCGAACTGAAGTACTGCGCCATCGGCATGCAGAAGGGGAGCACCTTCAACATCGACGAGATCGGTGGTGAAAAGCCGGAGAAGCAGGAGCAGGAGGCCCTGCGGCGTCTGATGGAATACGTCATCCTGGCCGACACCGAGATCGCGACCACCCTGAAGGATCTTCCCGAGGGCGAGGGGCAGGACCTGTTCCGCGAACACTTCGAGGCCAGCGAGACCTCAAGTTTCTGGGGTGTTCCCCTCAAGGACGATCAGGGGATCATGGGAGCCTACTGCCAGCTGGGCACCAGCGGCCTGCCCGGTGCCGAGGAGATGGAACTGCTCCGGATCATGGCCAACCAGGCCTCGGTGGCCATCCGTAATTCAGAGCTCTATCACCAGGTCCCATTCATCAGCTTCCTCGAACCGATCATGGAGAAACGCCGCAAGCTGTGGGCGGCGGGCAAGAAGCGGCTGCGGACCACTGGTATCCCGGTGGTTCTGGGCCTGGCAGCCCTGCTGCTGGTGAAGATCCCCTACCGGACCGGCGGAACCGCGGTCGTCTTCCCGGGCGAGCGACTCCAGCTCCGGGCTCCAATCGCCGGAGTGGTTGAGGATGTCTTTGCTCGGGAGGGTGATGTGGTCGGTCCCGACAATCCGGTCGGGAAACTGCGCAGTCTCGACACCGAAATGCGTTACCGGGACGTCGAAGGAGCCCTCGACAAGGCAACCCGTGACGAGCATGCCGCGCGGGCCCGTAACGATCATTACGCCGCTCAGCAGGCCGCTGCCGACCGGGCGGCCTACCAGGAGCAACTCAACCTGCTCAGCCGGGATCTCGCGGCAACTTTCATCGCGCCCCCCTTCCCCGCGGTCGTGATCACACCGCACGTGGAGGAGCGCCAGGGTGATTACCTTGCCTCAGGTGATGTGTTCTGCGAGGTCGGCACCCTCGATGAATTCCGCGTGGAAATCGCGCTTCCGGAGCGTGACTGGTACCTGGTCAAACTCGGCCAGCCGGTGAAGATGAAGTTCTATGCTTATGTGGAACAGACCTTTGACGGGGCAGTTGATATACTGGCCCCGGCCGCCCTGAACACCCGTGAGGGCAAGCGGGTACTGATCGCGACAGTGCGGATCAATGCCCCTGAAGGGGTCAGACCGGGAATGACAGGGATTGGTAAAGTCACTCTGGGACGGCGGAGCCTGTTCTGGTTCATAGCCAGACCGTTCGTCAGATTCGTTGCGCTCCGCAAGTGGTCGTGATCGGATAAACACCTCCGATCCACGAACGTCCCATGTTCGAATGCTGAAACCGCTCCATTACCGGGCGGGATTGGCGCGATCCGCGCCAGCGTATATCGAAGGAGGTGCCGTCATGAAACTGAAGGAGAATATCCGGGAAGGGGTGGCTGTCGTCAGTGTTTCCGGCAAGATGATGGGGGGACCGGATCAGCAGGTCTGTCATGATCGGATCAAAGAACTGATAGATGACAATATGCCCTGGGTGGTACTCGACATGGGCAAGGTGGAGTGGCTGAATTCATCAGGTCTGGGACTGCTGATGGGCTGCCTGACGAGCTGTCGGAACGCCGGCGGTGACCTGGTGGTCGCCCAGGCCGCGAAGAAGGTCAATTCCCTCTTCATGCTGACACAGGTAGTAAAGATCTTCGACACGTTCGAGACGGTCGATGAGGCGTTCGACGCGATGAAGGAACGCCAGGGGGGTTGACCGCGACCGGACCTCCCGGGATTATTCCTGGCAGGTCGGATCTTTGCAGCAGTTCAGGATGATCAGAGTCCGGTCGTCGGTATAGGCGTCCGATCCGGCGGTCCACTCATCCACCGCGCCGAGGATAGAGTCCAGCAGTTCCCGGGCCGGGATATCCTTCTTCTCCAGTACCATCTCGATCAGACGTTCATCACCGAACATCTCGTTCTCTTTCGAGAACGCCTCAGGGATCCCGTCGGAGTGGATCATGAGTCGATCTCCGGCGCTGAGATCGATCTCCGCTGACTCGTAGGGCGAGTCGGGGATGAATCCGACCGGGATACCGGTAGCCGCGAGTTCCTGCCAGCTGCCGTCGCCGCGAAAGACCACGGGGGGATTGTGTCCTGCGTTCACGAAGGAGAACAGGCACCGGGATGGATCCATGATCCCCATGAAGAGGGTCGCGTACCGTTCCGCGTCGGTTGTGGAGCAGATATGCCGGTTCACGGCCGCAGCCAGGGTTGGAAGGTCGGTCGTCGCGCCGAGACCGACCCGGAGGGCGGCCTGCAGGTTGCTCATGAGCAGCGCGGCCGGCATCCCCGACCCGGAGACATCCCCCAGGGCAACCAGCGTTCTTCCGTCCGGAAGACTGATGACGTCGTAGTAGTCGCCGCCGATGCGCTGGGCCGGTGTGCAGTGAGCGGCCAGATCGAACCCCTCGATCTCCGGCAGCACCGCCGGGAGAAAGCGCTTCCAGACATCCTCGGCCAGTTCCCTTTCCCGCTCCATGGCCTTCTGTTCCAGCGCCTCTTCGACGAGCCGGGCGTTCTCGATCAGGGGACCTGCTTCTGTCGCCAGCAGAGTCGTCAGCCCGATGTCTTCATCTCTGAATTGACGGCCGTCGTCTGTATCCACCAGCGCGAGAACGCCGATGACTTCGCCCTGATGCTGGATCGGGACCGCCAGGAGGGATTTCGCCGATTCAACCCCCTGGGTTGAATTGGGAAAGCGGGAGTCGCCCTCCAGGTCATCGATGACAAGAGAGTCACCGGTGCCCATGACCAGAAAGAAAGCGGTGTTCTCCATCGCCCGCGGCACCGTTCCGGCGCGGATCCCGGGGCGCCGGATCATGGTGTGGACCGTGTCTTCCTCGTCCGCCTTCAGCTTGATCGTGCCCCAGCGGGCACCGACCGCGTCCACGATCTCCTTCACCAGGAGTTCGAGGAGTTCCTGAACGTCATACGGCCCTCTGGTGGCCGACAGGATCCGGTTCAGGATCACCAGGTGGGAGGTGGAAATCGAGGACGGAGATGCTGATAGTGAGCGGGATGGTTCCGCAGTCGATGCGGGAGCAATCGCTTCGACAGGTACCTCGCTCCCCTTCTTTCTGGAGAAAACAGCCATTCGGAACTCCGGATATTGTACTGGTTGCCCTGGCGGCGGAGAAATCTGCCGACTGATCGCACTCTGATGATGCCTTGTGGATTCTATCGGTTTTCCGGGTGATCCTGCAACCGGTGTACGTCACGATCAGCGTGCTCTTGTTTCCCGGTGCGCCGGAACAGCTTACGCCCCTTGCCCGGTTGAAGCATGGCCCTTAATTCACTGCCCCAGAAAAATTCCTGCTCCCCGAAGGCCGGTTCCAGGTCGGTCAGCCAGGCGGCTTCCTCGTTGTAGTGCGCGAAGAAGGGCCGCCTTTCCCATTCCGGTTTCCGCCCCCGCAGCAGCTGGAGGGTGAACAGTCTTTTTCCGTGGATTTCGACCTCTCCGGTAAGATGCGCCTTCCCCGGCAGAGCGCTCATGACCGGTCCCCGAACAGTGCGGGCAAGACCGCTGACCCTGCGAGAGGCCCGCTGATAGATCCGCAGGGCACGAGCCAGGGGAACCCTGAAATACTCCTTCGGACCTGTATCCCGGGCTACGAACAGGTAGTAGGGGACGCATCCGAGGGCGACCTGGGTTTTCCACATCTCTGTCCAGATCGAGGCGGAATCGTTCACATGCCGGACCACCGGCGCCTGGGTACGGATGATGCCGCCGGCACTCTGTATCCGCCGTATCGCCTGCCTGGTGATATCGGTGGAGAGTTCCACGGGATGGGAGAAGTGGGCCATGATCGCCGGCAGCTTCCCGGCCTCGCGGATCTCTTCCAGCAGACGGAGGAAATCATCCGCTTCCTCCCCGTTCACGAACCTGTGCGGCCACCAGGCAAGGGCCTTGGTGCCGATCCTGATCTGCTTGATGTGTTCCAGATCCGACCTCAGCAGAGGTTCGATATAGGCCCGCAGGTGCTTCGTGCGCATGACCATCGGATCGCCGCCGGTGAAGAGCAGATCGGTCACCTCATGGTGATCCCGCAGATAGGCATGAAACAGGTCGGTCTCACTGCTCCGGAATCTGAGATCCTTCTCCCCGATGAACTGGGCCCAGCGGAAACAGTAGTTGCAGAAAGCATGGCACGACTGTCCCTGGCTGGGGAAGTAGAGCACCGTATCGGGATACTTGTGCTGCATGCCCGGGATCGGTACGCCCTGATGGTGCGGTACGTTGTACTGCTTCTGACCATCCGGTTGCGGGTTCATCCGGAAACGGATCTTCCGGGCGGCCTCCTGCAGCTCATCCCGGGACGCGTCCCTCAGCAGCAGGTCCTGCATCACGGAGAGGTCCTCCGGCGCCAGCATGCCGCGCTGGGGGAAGGTGAGCTGATAGATCGGATCATCGGGGATGTCATCCCAGTCGATGAGTTCCTCTATCACGTACCGGTTCACCCGGAAGGGCATGACGGCGCTCACGGCCATCATCGCCAGTCGTTCGTCGGCATCCAGGGCCTGTATCTGCGGCAGGGATGGGAGATCGTGCCTCAGGACAGCCCGGTACCGAAAGTCGGGTGGTGTACCGGTATATGAAGAATTCTCTGCCACAAACGACTCCCTGGGTAAAGAGCAGGATCGAGCCACAGGGCAAACCATGAGGCCGACCCCTTTTCATGTCTTCGCGACGAACTCCGCCGGTCACAGTTGCACACCTGAACGTCACGGAATGACTGTCTTCCGGCCGTGGATCGAGGGAACGCTGATCTCACACGGCTGAGGAGGCTGCAGTCACGATATAATCATAGCAGAAATCTACGGTTCCCGCCAACTGCTGTTTTATTACGTCAGTGGAAGGGTGATGTTTCATGTCAATCAGGCCTCCCGACATGTACCATCCACAAATGAACATCGTTCCGTAATCACGGGCAGCAGTTCAGCAGGCAGGCATCGGGAGTGAATCAGGATGATCAGAACGGACGGTAAACGACGATCGGGCGGGATCCAGCTGGCTGTATTCATGATCGTGATACTGCTGGCCGGTTGTTCCCCGGGATCGGAGGAGTCGGACAGCGGCCGGGTTGAACTGAGGACCCTCGTCGTTCTGCTCGGCACCGGAACCCCGAACGCCGAACCGGAAAAGGCCGGTACCTCGATCGCCATCATCGTCGACAGCACCGCCTATATCGTCGACGTGGGGCCCGGTGTTGTCAGGCGGGCCAATGCCGCCCGTCAGAACGGGATCACTGCCCTGGCTCCCTCGAACCTGAAGAGACTCTTTGTCACCCACCTGCACTCGGATCATACCCTCGGCTATCCCGACCTGATTTTCACTCCCTGGGTACTGGAGCGCGACGAACCGCTGGAAGTGTACGGACCGCAGGGGATCGAGGCGATGACCCGGAACATCCTCGAGGCGTGGGACGATGATATCCGGACTCGTCTGGAGGGTCTGGAACCGGCCAACCCGGACGGGTACCGGGTGAATGTTCATGAGATCGAAGCGGGACTCATCTACGAGGATGAGCTGGTCAGGGTGACAGCCTTCGGAGTGAGGCATGGCGCCTGGGACCAGGCCTTCGGCTTCCGGTTCGAAACCCCCGACCGGGTGATCGTCATCTCCGGCGATACCGCCCCGACCGACGCCCTGGTCGAACACGCTCGTGGCTGCGATGTGCTGGTGCACGAAGTCTACTCACAGGCCGGATTCGAGGGACGAATCCCCGTCTGGCAGCGTTACCACGCCGCTTCCCACACCTCGACCGTGGAACTCGCGGAGATCGCCCGGCAGGTACAACCCGGACTGCTCATCCTCACCCACCAGCTCCTCTGGGGATCAACCCCGGAGGAACTGATGAGCGAGATCACTTCCCGGTACTCCGGCCGGGTGGTCTACGGCAACGATCTGGATACGTATTGAGAAAACGGCCGCGATCCCATATGTGGACCTCTATTCTCCGGGCGGATCGTACTGCCAGGTGCCGGACCGGAGCATCCGGAGAGCCTCATCCACAGCGGCTTTCAGTTCCCGGTCGAAGCCGTTCAGCTCGTCATCGGGGCCGTTCTCGGCCCAGACATCGGGCGGAACCCCGTAGTTCTCGAGGTTGATGCCGTAGTTGTTCGGCCTGGTCGGATCCCAGGTCACCACCAGCGATCCGGGGGTACGGATCGAACCGCCATGGATCAACCGGTACGAACCGGTTGCGATCACTGCCCCGTAAGTGGGAGTGCCCACAATCCTCCCCAGTTC
>JALGWK010000327.1 GCA_025774205.1 bacterium | reverse complement strand
CGGGTGGTAGACGCCGCCAAGGCGATCGCCCTGCCGATGGATCGCGAGATCATCCATGTCATCCCCCAGGAGTTCATAGTGGATGACCAGCCGGGCATCAAGGATCCCGTCGGGATGGCGGGTGTCCGCCTGGAGGGGGAGATCCACATCATCACCGGAGCGGTCACCAGCGCCCAGAACATCTACAAGAGCGTCCAGAGGGCGGGAGTCGAGGTGCAGGACCTCGTCCTGCAGCCGCTGGCTACCTCGTACGCGGTACTCTCGGAGGACGAGAAGGAACTGGGGGTGGCGGTGCTCGATCTCGGCGGCGGGACCGCCGATCTGGCGGTGTTCTACGACGGCTCGATCCGGCATACCGCCGTGATCGGGCTGGGTGGCGAGAATGTCACCAACGATGTCGCGATCGGTCTGAGGACCCCCCGGGATCAGGCCGAACTGATCAAGATCGAACACGGCGTGGCCCTGCAGGCGATGGTGGAGGCCGATGACCGGATCGAAGTGCCGGGAGTCGGAGGACGTCCTCCCCGGGAGGTCTCGAGGGATGTGCTGGCCGCGATCATCGAACCGCGGATGGAGGAGATCTTCCAGCTCACCCTGAGGGAGATCCAGCGGTCGGAGTACGCTGACCTGCTGACGACCGGACTGGTCATCACCGGTGGCGGGGCAATGATCGACGGTGCCAGCGAGCTGGCGGAGCAGGTCTTTGACCTGCCGGTGAAGCTCGGGATACCGAGAGGTGTCGCCGGTCTGTCTGAAGAGGTGGCGACACCGGTCTACGCGACCGCGGTCGGTCTGCTTCATTACGCCATGCAGGAGGGGTACGGACGGGGACGGCGGATGATGACCGGCGGCAGCGGACTGTTCGAATCGATCACGGCGCGAATGCGCAGGTGGATCGACGAGTTCTTTTAGCGGATGGATGCAGGCCTGTCGTCCGGCCGGATCCTCCGGCGGACGGAAGGCAGCCAAGCGGGAGGTAGAATCATGACGTTGACCCTTGGACTGGCAACCGAAGGCCAGGCCATCATGAAGGTGATTGGTGTTGGAGGTGCTGGCGGCAATGCCGTGAACCGGATGATAGGTGCCGGGCTTACGGGTGTCGACTTCATCGCCGTGAACACCGATGCCCAGGCCCTCGACAACTGCAAGGCCGAACATAAGGTCCAGATCGGAAACAATCTGACGAAGGGTCTCGGAGCCGGGGCGAATCCTGAGATCGGACGCCGCGCCGCCGAGGAGGATCGCGATACCCTCCTGGACGTGACCGCGGGCGCGGATATGGTGTTCATCACCTGCGGGATGGGTGGCGGGACCGGGACCGGCGCAACCCCGATCATCGCCGATGTCGCCCGTCAGCATGGGGCCCTCACGGTCGCCGTGGTATCGAAACCGTTCCTCTTCGAGAGTGTCAAGCGGCACAAGCGAGCCGAGGAAGGTATCAGGAGCCTCAAGGATAGTGTCGATACCCTCATCGTGATACCGAACCAGCGGCTGCTGGTGATCGCCGATGATGACACCCCCTTCACCGAGGCCCTCCGCATGGCGGATGATATCCTCCTCCATGCCACCCGGGGGATCAGCGACCTGATCACGATCCCCGGTCTCATCAACCTCGACTTCGCCGATGTGCGGACCGTCATGATGGAGATGGGGGACGCGCTCATGGGAACCGGTGAAGCGACCGGGGAACACCGCGCCGTCGAGGCAGCAACCCAGGCGATCTCGAGTCCTCTGCTGGAGGAGGTCTCGATCGAGGGCGCGAGCGGACTGCTCGTGAATATCACGGGGAGTTCGAGCATGACCCTGACCGAGGTGAGCGACTCGGTCCAGCTCATCAACGAGGCCGCCGGGAGTGATGCCAATGTCATCTTCGGGTCGGTGGTCGATGATCGTATCGGGGACATGATCCGGGTGACCGTCATCGCCACCGGACTCGGCGGCAGCGGAGGTCGCAAGAAGGGCATCCCCTGGGAAGAGCCTGAAGAAGAAGGGAAGGTCGTGGTCTTTCCCACGCATGGGCAGGACCACGCCGTCGACATCCCCGCCTACCAGCGGGGAGGAGGCGCGTCGGCCGGCGACAGGGAGCAGATCGTGATCGAGAAGGGGCGGATCCAGTCCTTTACTCCCGACGATCTGGACATCCCGACCTTTCTGCGGAAACAGATGGACTGACGGCCGCTCCGCCGGACCTGCGTGGGGTCCGGTCATCGCTCGTCGTTCCATATGTCCGGGGTGTTCCCCTCTCAGCCTCCCGCGAGAGGGGGCACCCCTTTTTTTCCGGTTCAGGAGTCGTCCTGCCGGGTTCTCAACCGTACAGATCCCCCCGGTGACGGGAACGGTACGAATGACATGTTCCCTCTCCTGATGTACCTTCTGGACGACTGGCCGATCCGGCTCAAGAGTGATCGATTACGGTGAATGCCGCATGGATGACCATACCAGATTGATCGAACAGACAGCCGCCCTCCGGGAACTGGGCCTGGTTCCCGTCGACGAATCACCGGTCACCCCGGAAACAGTCAGGATCGGCTGGCGGAAATACCGGGTCACGGCGGCTGTGCCCTCCATGGGCACGCTCGTCTCCATCACCGCCCTCAACGCCTCCGCGACAAGGGCCGAGGAGGCCGTCGGGCGGGCCTTCG
>JALGWK010000043.1 GCA_025774205.1 bacterium | reverse complement strand
GTTGTGGGGTGAGATAATGTAGGGCGCGATGAAGTTGTAGGTCAGTTCACGACCATCATCCCTCGGGAAACGCGGCCTGATCCCCACTGACCGGTCAGCCGCCATGTCCTTGCGGCGGATTCCGCCGTTCTGGCTCGAGAAGTAGACGATATTCGGATCGATCGGATCGGGCAGGGTATAACAGCCGTCGCCGCCCGACCATGAGTCGAGCCAGACGTACTGCCAGTCGTCGGGGTACTTCGCCTGCCACTCCCGGGAGGGGCCCATGACGGAAGAGTCGTCCTGGGTTCCGCCGTAGACCCGGTAGGGATACTGGTTGTCGACCGCGATGTCGTAGAACTCCCCGGCCGGGATGTTGTTGTAGTGCATCCACGTTTCCGCCCGGTCGTAGCTGACGAAGAAGCCGCCGTCGTTGCCCAGGAGGAGACGGTCGGGATTGGAGCATCTCCGCCGGATTGGGGAAGAGGTGGTAGACCTCGCCGCCCATCAGGCTGAAGGTCTTACCCCCGTCGGCGCTGTGGGCAGTCTGTACCCCGAGGGCCCAGATCTCGTCGTCATCCCGCGGATTCACATGGCAATCGACGAAGTACCAGCCAAGACCGGCCAGGTTCAGCAGTTCCTCCTCGTGGGTACGGTTCCAGGTCACCCCGCCGTCGAGGGTACGGTAGACCTCGCCCTTCCCCTCCTGCCGTCCGGTCCGGTTCAGGTTGTCGACGAAGGCATAGGCTTTCAGGGGATCGGTCCAGGAAACTGCCACGCCGATCCGTCCTGTCATGTCGCCATCAGGAAAACCGTCCCGGGCCCGGGTGAAGGTCGCGCCGCCGTCGGCGCTGTACCAGACGCCGCTCTCCGGTCCCGCCACCCCCGGATTGTTCTCCCACATCGAGACATACACCCGGTCGGGATCGGAGGGGGCGATGACGACGTCATTTGCCCCGGTTCGCTCGTTCACGTAGAGCACATGCTCCCACGACTCGCCGCCGTCGACGGTCCGGTAGAGCCCCCGGTTCGGATTTGTAGACCAGAAGTGACCCTGCACCGCCACGAAGGCGATGTCGGGATCGCCCGGGTGCACCGCGATCTCGCCGATGTGGTATGAGTCGGGCAGGCCCACGTTCCGCCAGGTCTCGCCGGCGTCATCGGAGCGGAACACCCCGGTGCCCGGCATGGTGAAGTTGCGCGCTTTCTTGAGACTCTCCCCCGATCCGAGCCAGATGACATCCGGATTCGACGGCGCCAGGGCGATGTCACCGATGCCGAGGGCTGACTGATCCTCGAAGATCGGTCGCCAGGTGAGTCCGTGGTCGGTGGTCTTCCAGAGGTTGCCCGATCCGAACGCCGCATACATGGTAGCGGGTGACCGGGGATCTCCCTGCACCGCCTCGACCCGGGCGGAATTCATGACCGGTCCGAGCGGCACCCACTCGAGTCTGAATTCAGACGCGTCCCGGATCGCCAGGTACTCTTCGAACGAATCGAGCAGGGGGCTCCGAGCCGACTGGGCCAGGACTGTCGGGGCGCTGTTCAGAATCGACAGGCAGATTACGCACAACAGGCTCAATACTCCCGAACGCCTCATCGAGTTACTCCTTTTCGCAGCAGATAGAGTCCCATGGTGCCGCCCGCGACGACCTTCATCTCCTCGATCGTCATCCCGAAATCTTCGACGAGCGGGAGCATTCCCTGGTTGGCGAGGAAGAAGCGGGAATTGAGGAAGTGCTCCCGTCCGGCGAACCGTTCCGCGACGGTGATGACCGCGTTCGTCCAGTGCCCCCTGATCCCCGTGAATGGGCCGGGATGGAAATCGAGGATCAGCAATCGGCCATCCGGCTTCAGGACGCGACGCATCTGCTCCAGGATCGTCATCCGTATTTCCGGCGGGTGTTCGTGGAGGAAGAGGGAGGCGAGAACTACCTCAAATGCATTGTCGTCGAACGGCATCTCCCGGGCGTCAACCTCTCTGAGATCGGCCTCATCACCGAGCCGTTTCCGGGCGATCGCAAGCATCGCCGGCGAAAGATCTACGCCTGAGATCCGGCATCCGGATCGGGCGTAGAGTTCCAGGTGCAGCCCGGTCCCGCATCCGACATCGAGAACGTTCGCTCCTTCACAGGGCGGGAGCATCGACATCGCTATCTCTCTCAGGACCCGGTTGAACCGACCGATCACCGGATCGTAGAGTCGCGCCATCCACTGGTAGTGATCCCTGCTCATATCGTCCGGCCGGCAGTGTTTCCGGTCATGCTGTAATCAGCCCTCGATCCTGTAATCATGTATCCGGCGCTCGATCGCATTCATGATAGTCTCCCGCTGGTTTTCTCCACTCCCATGGATCGGCCGTACCTCTTCAGCGAGCAGCGAATACCCCTGCCAGTCGAGCCAGGATGAAATGACATCGTTATCCGCCAGATTCTGGATGACTTCCTGAGATACCGACTTCAGGGTTGCCAGGAGATCGTGAAGGGTGAACACGTGCTCCGTGCCGATGATCAGCGGGGTGGTGTCGAGTTTCTGAATCTCTTTTTCGATATGTTCCTTCAGGAAGGAGATCAACTGCAATCCCTGACTCCGGTCAGGCCGGATGATGTCTCCCAGCTCCCGGTAACTGTGCATATAGAGCCAGGTGGAGAAAGCGTCCCGTTGACCGTACGCCTCGAAGATGTCACGGAATTTCTTGCCCTCAGGCCCCTCCCACTCGGCGAAACAGAGCACATTATACATCTCGTGAATATTCGTGATCCGGAAGAGAACACCACCATGCTCGTCCAATACCAGGAAATCACCGATACCGGCGTGATCGAGGATATACTCCCTCAACTCCACCAGGCTTCCCGGATCCCCCTTCGGCAGGATATGACAATCACTTCTGAAGGCCTCCGCCTCATCAGCCTTCGAAGCGATAACAATCGGGATCCGCGGAAAATGGCGGGTGACGAGTCGGATCAGATCCGGTCCGGTGTCGCTGTCGAGTTCATCACCCCGGGGAAAGATGAGGTCGGTGATCAGAATTACCGTGTCCTTACCCTGACCGGTGGTCTCTGATCCGGGATCTTCGATCAGGTCCTCATCACCTGTCCCGAACAGGAATTTCAGGCTTTCCTCATATGTTCTGGCGATCATCACTGCTGCCCGCTGACCGATGATGCTGTAAAGGACCGGGAGAAACTGTGATACCCACCGGGGTTCGTCATCGACGACAAGGAAGACGAACCGCCGTATACGTCCCGATTGCCGGATATTGATCAGATCTTCGGCCGCTCTGACCGCCGCCGGGATGATCAGGGCCGGGGCGCAGGTATCGGAATCGTATGCGAACACGAGGTCAGCCTGCGCCGAGTAGGGGTACCTCTCACGAGCTGGCTGGGGGGCGGAACTCTGGAGAAAGGTGTTGGCAGTGACCAGGACGATCACACTGTCGGGATTGTTGGATCGTACGGTTTCAATGTCGACCAGGGGCAGGGCGGTATCATCGAGAATAAAGACGATCGGCATCTCAGCACGGTAGTCATTGACCGATTGAGGATCGCTTACGAGATCAACACTGGTCCAGGGTATGTTCTCCGCGAGGATCGTGGTGGTCTCCCGGATCCGTTTCTCCGCGCTGAAGATCACGACCCGCCCGACTTTAATCGGGTTGATTGACCGGGGGATGAATCGGTCGACCCTGTCGGCAGGGATATCAGTCATGGTCGTACCCGCGTCGATCCTCCCGGGACCACTCCCTACACCGGTTCCATGGTGGAGGGCGGCTTGGAGGCGATGTTATACGTCACGCTCACCACGCCGGGTACCTCGTTGACAAGTCGATCGGAGAGACCTGTCAGCGTCTCGAACGGGATATTCGTCGGAGTGCCGATCCGCGCGTCGATGCTGTCCCAGCATCTGACTTCGATCTGGAAGCCGAACTCCCGCTTACCGTCGCGCATCCCAGTCACCCGGTCCTCATGAATGATGGCCAGCTTCAGGAAGGCGTCGATGTCTTCGAGTTCCTCTTCAGTGATGGAGGTCGCGTGCCGCACCAGGTCAATCCGTTCCGGGGTGACCTCACCGATCACGCGGGCCGAGAGGGCCGGACCGGGGAAGGGCATCCGGTTCCAGGTTGATTCAGGCAGATCGAGAGCTTCGGCGACCTTCCGGACGCCGTCTTTGCGGATCTGCAGCAGGGGTTCGATGATCTGGTAGCCGAAGGTCTCCTGCGGATCGATCCCCAGTTGTTCAAAGACATTGTGCTGCCGCTTGATCCCGGCCACGGTCTCATCCACGTCGGTCAGGATCGTGCCCTGGAGGAGATGCTTCGCGCCGCTCTCCTTCACCAGCCGGCCGAATACTTCCTTATAGAAGGTCTGGGTTATGGCCTCCCGTTTCTCCTCGGGATCGACCACGCCCCTCAGCGCTTCGAAGAACTCTTCCTTGGCGTCGATGACCTCGACATGCACTCCCAGTTCGGCGAAGAGGGAGACGACCTGCTCCGGCTCACCCTTCCGCATCAGGCCGTTCTCTACGAAATAGGTCCGGCAGTTATCGCCGATCGCCCTGTGTCCCAGCATGGTGACCGCCGATGAGTCGACCCCGCCCGAAAGGGCATTGATCGCCAGACCATCGCCGACCTTGCCGGCAATGTGACTCACCTGATCCTCGATGAATGCCGCCGGATCCAGGTTTTCGATACGGATCTCTTCGATCATGTTGCTTTCTCCAGGCTGACTGTGTTCAGGATATCCGATAAGTGTAGCAGGTGGTTTGTCTCGAGGCAAAGTCACCACGGAGGTAATACCTTTGATTCTCCGGGATTCCCTCCTCTACACTCTCGATCACCATCTCGCACAGCAGGCATCATTTCCCGTTTGTAGATCGGCTGTACCACCCCAGCGGAGCATTCGGCGCATGATCGGCAGAACGATCAGTCATTACACTATTGTCGACAAACTCGGCGAGGGCGGTATGGGCACCGTCTACAGGGCTGAGGATTCTACGCTGGAGCGACTGGTTGCCATCAAGGCTCTGTCGGGTCAGTTCGCGGAACATGAAGATGCCCGGGAGCGGTTTATCAGGGAAGCCCAGGCGGCATCATCACTCAACCACAGCAATATCACGACCATCTATGAGCTGCTGGAAGAAGACGGCGAGCAGTACATCGTCATGGAGTACGTGGATGGCAAGACCATCCGGGACATGGTCGAGTCGGGCCATGTCTCGATCCGCAAGGCTCTCGATATCATCATCCAGACCGCTCAGGCCCTCGAAGCTGCCCACAACAAGGGGATCCTTCACCGGGATGTGAAGAGCGCCAACATCATGATCTCCATGGAGGGGAACGTGAAGGTGATGGACTTCGGGCTGGCCCACCTGGAGCACAAGAGCCAGCTGACCCGGACCGGCACGACTATGGGCACCCTGGCCTACTCCTCGCCTGAGCAGCTCACAGGTGCCGTGGTCGACCGGCGCAGCGAGATATTCTCTCTCGGAGTTGTCTTCTACGAACTCCTGACAGGGCAACTGCCCTTCAAGAGCCCGGCCGAGGGGGAACTCCTCTTCGAGATCATCAACAATGAACAGGATCGTCCTTCGGGGCTGCGCGATGATGTCCCGGATAATGTTGAAGCGGTCATCACGAAGATGCTGATCAAACAGCCCGACCTTCGCTACCAGAGCTGCGCGGAACTGCTCTCCGACCTGAACGGGATCCGGAGCGAGCTGGAGACGACCACAGTCCAGATCACGACCGCCCTGCCGACAGTGACGCTGAAGAAGAGCCGACTGGTCAGGGCGGGGGTGGCGACGGTGATCATGATCGCCGGGGCCACGGCGGTACTGCTCTCCAGTGGACGAGGTGAGCAGCTGATACCCGACCTCGTCGTAGTATCCACGTTCGAGAATCATTCGGGTGACACGGCCTACGATCAGTTCGGCCGGTGGGCGGTCGATCATATCCACGGAGGCGTCGAACAGGCAGAGTTCGCGAGGGCCGTTCCACTCGAACATTCTCTTCCGACCAGTCAGATACTGCTGGATCGGTCGGCGGCAGGAGAAGTCTCCGATCCGATCCGGATCCTGGCCGTTGAGGCTTCAGCCGGGATCGCGATTTCGGGCGGCTTCTACATCCTCGATGATGAGACCATTCAATTCCAGGTGCGGATCCGTGATATCGCCCGGGACCGTACCATCGACACCTTTGATGATGTGTCGGGCTCGCTGGATGAGAAGAACGCTGTCGTCGCCGAACTGCGTCAGCGCGTTCTGGCGTCCCTGGCCTCCCGACTCAGCCCTGGTTATGAATCGTGGGCGGATATCACCGAGCCGCCCCGTTTGATTGAAGCGTTCAACGAATTCACGCGGGGGCTGGACATCTACATGGATGACAGCTACACCGAGGAATCGCTCGTATACTTCTACCGGGCGCTGGAAATCGATCCCGAATATACCACGGCAAGGATCTGGGCCGCCCGCATCCACTACCTGATCGGTCAGAATGATATCACTCACATGGCGCGCGCGGATTCGCTGGCACAGATACTGGAAACCCAACGGGCATCCCTCAGTGAGCTGGATCAGGCGATGCTCGATATCATTCAGGCCGCTGTGAAATGGGACCAGGATGGCAAACTTCCCGCAGCCAGGAGAGCTGCGGAACTCGCTCCGGGAACGTACTGGACGTTCATCGCCGCCCAGTCAGCGCAATTCGCGAACCGGCCGAACGAGGCGCTCTCATATTTCGCCCAGCTCGATCCGGAGGGGCCGGTCTTCGCCTATGGACGTGGAGCGGAGAAATACTGGAACCAGCTGCTCATGACGTATTTCACCCTCAATGATTTCGAGAGGATGATCGATACCATCGAGGAAGCACGCCTGGCACTCGACGATCCGACCTATGAGCAGATTTACCATGGCGTTGCTGTCGGAGCGAGCGGAAACCTGGCCAAACTCGAGGCGACGGCCGGGGAACTGGTGGCCCTGGGACAGAGTCCAACTAATTTCCTCGCTGGCAGTCTGCATGGGGTCGTTGTGTCCGGGAATGAAGAGGGAGTGCAGCGAGTGTTCAGTCTGCTTACGAGCGCTTTTTCTTCAGTACCTGAAGCAGGACGGAGTACAGTACGTTATCGCGATATTCTGGGCAGAACTCACGCTCTGGCAGGCGACATCGATATTGCCGATGAGATCTTTACTGACCTGGTTGCCGAATATCCCGAGGATAGAGTGTACCGAGTCTATCTCGGGATGGTCGCAGCCGGTAAGGGTGACACCCTGCGAGCCCGGCAGACTCAGCAATGGTTCATGCAGTTCGATCGGCAGTACGAACGGGGTCGGGGGTATGACTCGCGAGCAATCATCGCCGCCCACCTGGGTGAACTCGATGAAGCCGTCGAACTTCTTGAACGTGCTGTGGAGTATGGTGCCTGGCGGACTTCGATCAGTTCCGGTCGATACCATCCACTCCGGGAACACCCGGGATACCTGGCACTGATAGCGCCGAATGGATAGGAGATGCCATGACCGATCAAGCTCCGGCGCGGTGTGATTTCAACACGAAGGATCTGATCCTGCGTCTCGACGAGACCCTGGTGTGCGATGTCGACGCGATGGACAATCTGGTCGCCGACATCATGGAAGCCGTCACCGGGATGGGGTGTGCCGAGGGCAGGGAGTTCGAGGTCAAGCTGGCTCTTGAAGAAGCGCTGATGAATGCCATCGAGCACGGCTGCGGCGGTGATCCCGACAAGGAGATCCAGGTTGCGGTCTGCTGTGATGAGGAAAAGGGGATGCTGATCGTGATCCGTGATCCCGGTCCCGGTTTCGATCCCGCTTCCATCCCGAATCCGGTAGTCGGTAAGAATCTTTTTCTGACCCACGGCCGCGGGGTCTACATGATCAATCAATTGGTGGACGAGGTCCGGTATCTCCGCGGCGGGACCGAGATCCACATGAGGATCGACTGAACCGGCCCGAACAGGGTCAGTGAACTCCTCTCTGATGTCTCTCTCCGGGATTACCATCAGTACACCATGATCCGCAGCGTACCCGGCATCGGCATCATTTTCCTCCTGACTGTTCTTCCTGAACCGGATGTCCAGAGGGCCATCACGGTCTACTCACCATTCCAGGATTCTCACCGACAGAGTTATGAGATGCTGCAGGCACGGGTTGTCGGCAGGTACGGTGACTGGCGATCGAGTTATATACCGGGTCATCTCCATGCCGGCGTCGATTTGAAGGGTGAATACGAAGAGACAGTGTATGCCATCGGCCGGGGCAAAGTGCTCAATGTATCCGGCAGATTCCCGAACCGTTCGGTCATCATCGAGCATCAGCAGGCCGACCAGGCCTGGTCATATGCGATCTATATCCATATCGAGGATATAAAGGTGAAGCGGGGTGACTACGTCAATCACTACACCATCCTGGGCAGACTCTTCACCGCTGATGAGCTGGCACGGTCGAACTTCGGGTCCGACAACCATCTGCACCTCGAGATACGGAAAGACCTTCAGGATAACGGTCGGGCCAGTACCCACAGTAAAACCATGGCCGAACTCGATCGGCATTGCATGGATCCGCTTCCCTTTTTCCGACGGGTGTTCAACAAATAAACATGGAAATGGACCAGACCTTCTGGGATGGCAGTTTCAAAGAGGGCCCGGAGGGTGTGCATGTCCTCGACTTCGTCATCGGGGATGAGATCGAACATCTGGAACCGGGGCGGGCGCTCGATCTGGGGTGCGGGGCCGGATCGAACGCTATTATGCTGGCCGGGCAGGGCTGGACGGTCACCGGTGTGGACTGGTCGGAAGAGGCCGTCCGCCTGGCGACCGAGGCTGCCGCTGCGAAGGGGATTGATGCCCGCTTCATGGTCGGGGATGTCACCACCTGGGAACCTCCGGAGCAATATGATCTTGTGATCAGCACCTATGCCCTGCCGGCTGGTGATGATGCCCGAACAGCCATCCGGACCGCCAGGTCGGCTCTCGCTGAGGGTGGAACCCTGCTGGTGGTTGAATGGGATGTGTCGATGCGGGAGGTCTGGGAGTTCTTCGAGGAAGGTGACTTCCTCCCCCTCCAGGAGATGACTGAGATACTCTCCGATCTGACCATCGAGAAGGCGGAGGTGCGCCGGATCTCGGAGATGTTCAGCGATCCCGAAGACATGAGGTATGAGTTTGGAAGGGAAGCGAATATCGCTGTCATGCGAGCCCGGAAGGTCTGAACCGCAACCCCGATCCCCGGTGTCAATAGTGCGATCCCTCTCTCCTTGAACAGAGGACTGCATCAAGATAGGGTGGGTATTCGGGATCGCAGAGTTCTTATGAACGGTGATGTGTACACCGTTGATGAAGACCAGCCCTGGGCCAGGGCGATCATTATCACCGGGAATACGATCACCGCCGTGCTCGCGGACGAATCCGAAGCTGAGGACTATATCGGACCAGATACCCGCGTCGTAGATCTGGAGGGCGGACTGGCCCTTCCCGGATTCATCGATACTCACGTGCACTTCGCCGGATTCGCGGCCCAGCAGCACGATATCATGCTGATGAACGTGGATAGCGATGACGGCCTGCTGGAGGAACTGAGGCGGGTGGTACCTCTGGTTGGTGATGGGGAATGGATTACCGGAGGAGACTGGTCCGGAGCCATTCAGTGGCTGGCCGGGACGGGTGAACTGAACACCGAAAGGCCCCCTCAGCGCTGGGAACCCGATCGATTTGCCATCGATGATCTCACCGGGAACAACCCCTGTTTTCTCAATAGCTACGACAGGGAACTCTACCTGGCCAATACGGCAGCCCTTGAAGCTGCCGGCCTTGCGGACGCGGCTCTCGAGGGAATGCAGCTCGAGGGAGGGATACCGACCGGCTTGATCTATCGGGGATCTCCCGCAATCGACCGCATCAGGGGCGTAATCAAGCCAAAATCTGAAGAGCGAATCCTGAACGAATACCGCACCGGCCTGGAGGTGCTGGCAGAGATGGGGATCGTGGAAATCCATGATATGATCAGGAGTTTCACTCAGGTAGAGCGCTTCGTGAAGCTGCAGGAGAGTGGTGAACTCACCGCCCGGGTGTGGGTTAGACCCTGGCTCGACCTGAGCGAGGAGATGTTCCAGCGGGATCTGACCATGGGGGTGCACCCTCAGACACTGGAGCGTGATTATTTCCTCCGGTACGGCGGTTTCAAGAGTGCCAATGATGGCTTCCTCGGCTCCCGCGGAGCCATGCTGTTCGAGCCGTACACTGACCGGCCGGACTACAAAGGCCACTACCAGGAGTACAACAGTGACGCGGCTCAGCCCGGCAGCCTGGTCGGCAATCCCGAAGTCTTCTACCAGTACTGCAAAGCGGCGGTTGAGCACGGATTCTCAGTCGATTCCCATGCCATCGGGGACCGTGGCATTTCTGAAGTCATCGATGTTCTGGAGCGCATTCAGCAGGACCTTGACGCTGACATGAGCATGTTCCGCATCATTCATGCCGAGATCGTTCAACCCCGGGAGTTCGAGAGAATGAAGGCGTTGAACCTCATCGCCGAGACGAATCCGAGCCAGATAGCCGACGACATGCGCTGGCTTGAGAACAGGCTCGGTCCGGAACGGGAGAAGCTGGCCTTTCCCTTCCGAACGTTTATCGATAAGGGCATCGTCATGAACTTCGGCTCGGACGTTCCGGGCAACGCCGGCGCGATATTCTTCAATCATCCGAAATACGTACTCAACGCGGCGGTGAACCGGACCAACAACGAAGGCGAACCGACCGGGGGCTGGCAGCCGCATCTCAAGATTACCATCGAGGAAGCGATACGAGCCTTCACCCTCTATGGCGCCTACGCGTGTATGGGAGAGGATTCCGTACGCGGTACGATCAGACCGGGGAAACTGGCTGATATCACCGTCATCGACAGGAATATTGTGAACAATCCGGACGATCTCCTGGATATGGAGATCGAAATGACCATAGTAGACGGCAGAATCGTTTTCGAGCGCTAACCGGCTTTACGCCAGTTACAGGAGATCGTGTCCATGAAAACAACAAGACTGATCACGAGCTTGATCCTGGGGGTGTTCCTGGTTGCCTGTGGAGGAACCAGGCAACAATCCGCCGACCTTATCCTCAAGAACGCAGACGTTTATACACTCGAGCCGGACCAGCCATGGGCCAGCGCGGTCGTTATCACCGGAAATACCATTACTGCCGTCCTTGAGTCCGATTCTGAAATCAGAGCCTGGCGGGGACCCGATACACATGTGATCGACATGGACGGGGCCTTCGTCATGCCGGGCTTTATCGATAGTCACACCCATTTCGCGGGGTGGGGATCCATCTGGAATAATGCGGACCTGATGGCCGTCTCCGAGAACGACGGACTGGTAACGGAGCTGACCCGGGTGGCGGGAATCCTTCCGGAGGGTGAGTGGATAACCGGTGGTTCCTGGGACGGGCACCGGCTCTGGGAGGCTGATTGGAGAGAGCGGGAGCGCCTGAAGGAAAACCGCTGGAGGCCCCACCGAAGGACCATCGATCCCGTGACCCCGGACCACCCCGTTTTCGTCAACAGTTGGGATCGGGAACTCTATCTGGCGAACACGGCGGCTCTGGCAGCTGCGGGATTGGAGCATTCCACCCTGCCAGGCATGGATCTG
>JALGWK010000326.1 GCA_025774205.1 bacterium | reverse complement strand
CGACTGGACAGACGGTACGATCAAACGCGCGAACCTCAACGGTACGGGTGCTGAGACCATACTTTCCGGGCTGAGCAATCCGAGCTCTGTCATACTGGACATAGAGCCCTAGAGGCCCTGCCGCGCAATAACCATCCTGGTCTCTCAATAAGACAGCATCAGCAATCGCTTCAATGACCTGCCTGCGGGGAGAGGGCGCGGACCGTCGGAAGGGGCCTGTACTCTTGGAGAAACGTACGCAGGTTATGATCGATACCGGCTCGCTCCTGATATTCGCTCTGCGTGCCGTACGGAACGACCTGTTGAACGCGGGCATGGTGCCTCGGGAGGTCTGGAGATGAATCGCGGAATCGGCACTCCAACGAAGGGTGCCGGGCTGAACTTCCTCGTTTTCAGCCTGTTCTTCCTCTCCGGAGCCTTCGCTCTCGTCTATGAGGTGAGCTGGGTCAGGGCGATGTCCCTGCAGTTCGGCTCCACCACCCTGGCCGTATCCACCGTGGTCACCATCTTTATGGGCGGGCTGGCCCTGGGAGCCTGGATTGCCGGGAAGATGGCGGACCGTTTTTCCGATCCGCTCGCCCGATACGGTCTGATAGAGATCGTGCTGGCCCTCTATGCTCTGTTGACACCGGTCCTCTTCCGACTGGTCTTTCCGATCTTCGACCAGGTGGGTCCGAACGTCAGCAGCAGCCTGTGGGGGACTTCCCTGCTCCGTTTTCTGATCGCTGCCGTCCTGCTTCTGCCGCCCACGATTCTCATGGGCGCCACCCTGCCGGTGCTCTCACGCTTCCATGTTCTCAGACACGGGGAGGGAGCGCGCGGCGCAGGTCTGTTGTACGGGATCAATACTGTTGGCGCCGTGGCGGGGACACTGACGGTGAGCTTTCTGCTGCTGCCGACGATCGGTCTCCTCCGGGCGGTGATATTCACCGGTATAGGGAACCTGGCGCTGGGAATCACTGCCTTCATCGTGGGGAAGAGGGTGGCGCGTGACCGGGAGCTCCCCGCCACAAAACCGCTTCCGGCAGAAGCGGCGGAGGCGGTAGAGGGGGCGGATGCGGCGGAGTCAGCGGGCGCTGAAATCGAATACCCGGCCGGAACCGATCGGGCCGTATTGCTGGCTGTCGCTTTCACCGGCTTCGCCGCCCTGGTGTGCCAGGTGGCCTGGACCAGGGTCATGGCGCTGGTGCTGGGGGCGTCGATCTATGCCTTCGCGGTGGTGCTGTCCACCCTTCTCGCCGGCCTGGGGGCAGGGGCTGTGGTCACAGCCGCGGTCCTCAGAGCTGCCCCTTCCAGGGCACGGGTGGTGTTCTATGGACTGGCCCTCTCGTCCGCGGTGGCGCTCGGCCTTACTTCCGCATTGTTCCAGCACCTCCCCGAAATGTTCCGGTCGCTTTACTGGTCGTGGAACCTGGAAGCCCACTCCGGCGCTGTTCTGCCCGTGCAGTTCCTCCTCGCCGGGGCCGTCATGCTGCTCCCGGCAGTTCTCATGGGGGGGCTCTTCCCCGCCGCCCTGCGGGTTTTCGTCCGCGATCCCCGGCAGACCGGCCGGAAGGTGGGAAATCTCTACGCCGGTAATACGCTCGGAACGATCCTCGGCGCCTTCGCGGCCGGCTTCGTTCTGATCCCCCTGGTTGGAGTGCGGGGTTCCCTGCTCATAGCCGCGGCAGCTCAATGCCTGGGTGCGGTACTGATGGTCCATTCGCCGGGGAAGAGAGAACGAGCCGGAAAACTGGCCGTCGCCGGCGTCGCCGTGGCCCTGCTGGTGCTCCTGCTGACGCCCCCCTGGCACCGGCAGCTCATGACGAGTGCCATGTACCGATACGCCAACGCCTATACCGAGCCCGGCGGGGAGGGATTGGAGAGCACCCTGGCGAAAGAGGAGCAACTGCTGTTCTACCGGGACGGTCTCACGGCAACCGTCACGGTGACCAGGGACCTCGCCTCGACGCAGCGGAGCCTCTACATCACCACCAACGGCAAGATCGACGGTTCATCCCACTCCGACATGCCCACGCAGCGCCTGCTGGCGCACGTCCCCGTGCTCTTTCACCCCGCCCCGCGCGACGTCTGCGTCATCGGCATGGGGACGGGGACTACGGCCGGTTCGGCAACGCTTCATCCGGAGGTCAGCAGAGTGGCCGTGGTGGAGATTGAATCGGCCATGGTGGAGGGAGCGCGGCTCTTCAGGGATCACAACCAGGACCTTCATTCGAATGAGAAGGTCGACATCCACGTCACCGACGGGCGATTGTTCCTGCGACTGCGCCCTGAATCATTCGACGTGATCACGTCGGAGCCCTCCAATCCCTGGCTGGCGGGTGCCTCCGACCTCTTCACCGTTGAGTTTTTTGAACTGGGCGCCCGTGCCCTGCGGGAGGACGGCATCTTCTGTCAGTGGGTTCAGATCTACGGGATGTCCCCCGAGAACCTGAAGACGATCGTACGGACCTTCGCCAGCGTGTTTCCCAACTCACTCCTGCTGTCGACCATACCCGATACGGACCTTCTGCTGGTCGGCTTCAAGGGTCCCCTGATGCTGGACATAAGCCTGGCGCAAGAGCGCCTGCAGCAGTCCTTGATCAGGGATGATCTCTCCGACGAACGGGTGGGCATCAACACCTTCCACGACCTGGCCGCCCGG
>JALGWK010000325.1 GCA_025774205.1 bacterium | reverse complement strand
CACTGAACGAATCTTGGCCAGCCGCTTGTCAAGGTCCTCAAGACGTTCCGCGACGCTGTTGGCTCCGATAAGACCAACCTGACTTCTGGTCAGGTACTTGTGGTTCGCGTGCAATTCCTCCCGAAGATCATCGATGGCCGCTCGCACGACCTTCTGACGCCTCGCGAGGAACAACAAAGCTTCGTTACCCTCGTTGAACGCATCCCGGGCAGACTGATGGGCTGATTCGGGTGCCATCAGGACCGGTACGACGCCGGTCCGGAGTCCTTCGAACGCTCTGGTAATTGCCACCCACGCGTCCTCTGGCCCCCCGTTGCCTTTCACGGCGTTCCCCTCGGTGGTCGACTTCAACTGCAGCAGCCGGATGCCTGAACCTGCCATCAGGAGGAGTCCGATCAGAGCTGCCGCCCCGAGCCCCCAGGTAGGCAGCGGGATCCGGTCGGTGAGCGGAGTGGAGCCGACCAGGATCCCGCTGAGTGTCACCAGGAGGCCTACAAGTGCCGCAACTCTCAGCCGGATGGATCGCGCCCGATCCATCTGGGTTTCTATGAGAGTCGCTGCGGCATTCATCGGTTGTCCCCTTTTGCTTGCTGCTGCTGCTGGTAATGCGCATGCGTTTCATGTGCGTACCATGGCCCTGTTAACGCAATCATCGTGCCAACATCTCTCAGGAGGACTGCCACACGACCGGATGATTCTCGTAATTAACTGTCTGGCAATCAATTATACGAAAATTAAACCCTTCCTGAGGGCAGGGATTCTGGTCAATACCCTGGCCTGAATCCCTGAATAATCGTTACATATACGTTACTTTGATACGTTTTTAGGCTAGAGTTGTTACGGTATCGTACCTGTTCATCCGTCCGGGTGCCCCGTCACCGGCCGATCGCGGGGGCGATTCCCTGGTTGTGGCCGGGATTGCCGGGGAGCTGTTCCGCCCGGACTCCGGGGTTGCCGGGGAGTCGTTCTGACCGGCCTCCATAGGGAAGGAATGGGAGGTGGCCGGTGTCAGGCCGATGACTATCTTGGACCCATGCCTGAAGACAATCGTGCATCCTCCCCGGCCTCCCTTCCCTCTCCCCAACGACCGTTCCGACTTGAGCTGGCCTTCCTCCCCGGCGCTCATGATGCCCGCGGCTCGGCTGTCACGCTGAAGGCGAAACGCGACCTGGGGATCACCCTGGAGAGTGTCGAGAGCCGGGATGTCTACCTTGTCGATTGCGCCCTGGAGCCGGGAGAACTGGACCTCATTACCGGGGCTTTCGTCGATCCGGTGGTTCAGCGTATCCATCTCGAGACCGCCCCCGCAGAATCCTTTACGTGGGCGATCGAGGTGGGCATGAAGCCGGGTGTCACGGACAACGTGGGCACCTCGGCCAGAGTCGCCATCGGTGACCTGCTCCACCGGAGTCTCGGCGAGGACGAGGACGTCTTTGCCTCCGTCCTCTACCTGCTGAGAGGTCCGATCGGCCGGGAGGAAGCAGACCGGGTGGCGACCGACCTGCTGGCGAATCCCCTGA
This sequence comes from bacterium, assembly GCA_025774205.1. GTDB lineage: Bacteria > Blakebacterota > Blakebacteria > Blakebacterales > Blakebacteraceae > Blakebacterum. The sequence continues at coordinate 4,067 of JALGWK010000325.1, read as the reverse complement.
TCAACTCGATTGTCATCGAGTCGCACGAGGAGTGGATCGGGACACCCCGCGACCTTACTCCGCCCCGCATTACCTCCCGGTTCGAGCCGGTGGTCGAAACCTGCGACCTCGATCGTTCCGACGAGGAACTGATCGAGATGAGCCGGAAGGGCCTCTGGGCCCTCACCCTCGCGGAAATGCACGCCATCCGCGATCATTTCAGTGACGGGGAGCGGAGCCGCGACCGTAGCGGCTATGGTCTCGGACCGGTTCCCACCGATGTCGAGATGGAAACCCTGGCCCAGACCTGGTCTGAACACTGCAAGCACAAGATCTTCAACAGTATCATCGAATACAGCGAAGTCGGAACGGGAGACGGGGAAGAGGCGATCCTTACCGTCAGGAGCCTCTTTGACACCTACATCCGGGGAGCCACGAGCGAGGTTGAACGGGAGATCGACTGGCTCCTCTCGGTTTTCACCGACAATGCCGGCGTGGTTCGCTTTACCGAAGATACCAACCTCGTCTTCAAGGCTGAGACCCATAACACCCCCAGCGCGCTCGATCCATACGGCGGCGCCATGACCGGCATCGTCGGGGTGAACCGCGACCCCTTCGGCACCGGACGGGGCGCCGACCTGTTGATCAACACCTGGGGTTACTGTTTCGCTTCCCCCTTATATAAAGGAGAGGTTCCGGAGGGGCTCATGCATCCCCGAAGGATCCGGGACGGGGTCCACCAGGGCGTCATCGACGGGGGCAACCAGTCGGGGATCCCCTACGGCCGGGGATGGGAGTTCTTCGACGACCGTTACCTCGGCAAACCGCTCGTCTACTGCGGCACGGTAGGAATCATGCCCTCCACCCTGCCCGACGGCACCGTGAGCCATGCCAAGATCATCGAGACGGGTGACGTGATCGTGATGGTGGGCGGCCGGATCGGACCCAGAAGAAGATGACCGACTTCCTGCTCGAGGCGCTCGACCAGGGACTGTTCACAAGCATCACCGACAACGGCGCCGGAGGGCTGTCCTCCAGCGTGGGGGAGATGGCCAGGGCAACCGGCGGCGCCACCATCGACCTGGCCCGGGCGAAGCTGAAGTACCCCGGCCTCATGCCGTGGGAGATCCTCCTCTCAGAGGCTCAGGAACGGATGACGGTCGGCATCCCGCCCGACCTGCTCGACGCCTTCCTGGCTCTGGCCGCGCGACGGGAAGTTGAGGCCGCCGCGATCGGCACCTTCACCGATTCGGGGTACTTCCATGTCCTGCACGATGAGCGGACGGTCGCCCTGCTCGAGATGGAGTTCCTCCACGACGGTCTGCCGGAGATGAGGCTCTCGGCCCGCTGGAATCCGCCCACGGCGAGACCGCTGCCCGCGATCGAACTCTCCCCCGAAGAGGCGCTCAGGGAGATCCTCGCCCGGGAGAACATCGCCAGCAAGGAAGCGAAGTCACGCCAGTACGACCATGAGGTGAAGGCCCGCACCGTCATCAAGCCTTTCACCGGGGTCTTCCTCGTCGACTACGAGCGTCCCGAGGGAGTCGTCCTCTCGGAGGGGATCAATCCCTGGTACAGCGATCTCGATACCCGGCACATGGCCATGGCGGTCGTCGATGAAGCGGTACGGCGGCTGGTGGCAGGGGGAGCGCGACCGGGCACGATCTCGGCCCTCGACAACTTCTGCTGGCCCGATCCGGTCGAGAGCGAGATCACCCCGGACGGGCAATACAAGCTCGCCCAGCTGGTGCGCGCCTGCCAGGGGCTCCACGAGGCCTGCGTGGCGTTCGGTGTGCCCCTTATCTCCGGGAAGGACTCGATGAAGAACGATTCCACCCGGGGCGGGGTGAAGATCAGCATCCCGCCAACCCTGCTCCTGAGCGCCATGGGTCGCATCGACGATGTAGCCCTGGCTCAGACGCCTGAACCGAAGGCCATTGGTGACCTCCTCTATATCGTCGGTGAGACGGCAGCCGAGCTGGGCGCTTCCGAGTTTGCCCGGTGGATCGAGTCACGCCACCGCGACGGGACGGACGCTCCGCGGGACGCGGCCGTGGGAGGCAGCCCTCCCGTCACCGATCCCGTCCTCATGAGAACCCGGTACGGAAAGATGAGCCAGGCGATCGCCGAGGGGGTACCGGCCAGCGTGAAGACGCCCTCCCTGGGCGGGGTGGCGGTGGCGCTGGCGTGGATGGCGTTCGGAGCCGAACTCGGCCTGAAGGTCGATCTCGACGCCCAGCCGGTCACCGACGGGCTCGACCTCTGGAACCGTCTCTTCAGCGAAAGCAGCGGGCGGTTCCTCGTCACGGTGCCTCCCTCGAGGGCGGACCGGTTCGAAGATATCATGGCCGGGGAACCGGTGGCGCGGCTCGGCATCGTCGACGATCCGGGTCGGCTGGTCATCACCTTCGAGGGGACAACGATCATCGACAGCGATGTCCCTGAACTGAAGAACATCTGGCAAGCCCCCCTGGCCCGGTTCTGACCGGCAGGGGAGAGAGAGCCAAATGGCGAAGAAACAGACCCCGAGAGTCCTGATCCCCACCGGCTTCGGCCTGAACTGCGAGCGGGAGACCGCCCTGGCCTGCCGGATGGTCGGATTCGAGACCGATCTGGTGCACATCAGCGATCTCTCCGCGGGACAGGTATCCCTCTCCGACTACGGCCTGGTGGTGATCATCGGCGGCTTTTCCTTCGGCGATCATCTCGGCGCCGGCAAGGTACTCTCCATCAGGCTGCTCAACACCCTCCCTGAATCCCTGTGCGATTTCGTCGATGGAGGAGGACTCCTGCTCGGCATCTGCAACGGCTTCCAGACCCTGGCCAAGATGCGTCTGCTGCCGAGGCTCGACGGTGTCGACACGCAGACGGTCACCGTCACCGGTAATGAACAGGGATGTTTCCATGACGGCTGGGTAACCCTGGCAGAGAATCCCGGGTCGCACTGTATCTTTACGCGCGGCCTTGACCGGCTTGACCTGCCGGTCCGGCACGGCGAGGGACGGGTCGTGACCGCCTCCGATGACTTGCGTCGCCGTCTGCTCGATGAGGGACACGTGCCGATCCGGTATGTTGATCCGCTCGGCGAACCGACCATGGAATTCCCATACAATCCGAACGGCTCTCCCGACGGGATCGCGGGGCTCTGCGATACGACCGGTCGGGTCTTCGGCCTGATGCCCCATCCGGAAGCCTACCATTCCCCCCTGCTCCACCCCCAGTGGCCACGACAGAAACGGGAAGGAACGCTTCCCGCTGATGGTCCCGGCCTGATCGTCTTCCGGAATGCCTTCAACTATCTGAAGGAAGCATGATGGCGTCATCCCCCGAGAAGGAGGGGAAAAAGAGCCGTCGTGACCTGCTCAAGTTCTTCGCCTTCCTGATCGTGCTCATCGGGGCGATCGTCGTCCTCCGAAGCGGACTGACCGGCATCGAGTGGGAACCGGGTGCCCTCCGCGCGTGGTTCGAACGATCGGGGAACCTGACACCGATCCTCTTCTTCCTGCTCCTACCGTTCCTGGTGAACCTGTCGATCCCGTACACCCTCCTGTCGATAGTCGCCGGGATGATCTTCGGCCTGAAAACCGCGCTGATCCTGGTCCTGCCCGCGACCGTACTCTCCCACGCGCTCGGATACGCGGTCAGCGCCTGGTTCCTGCGGGAGACGGTACGGAAGATGCTCGACCGGATGAACCTGCTCAGGAGCGGTTCGAACGGATGTCCGCCTGGCAGCTCTCGTTCGCGATCCGCTTCACGCCCCTCTCGCTCGGAATGCAGAACTACCTGCTGGGACTGGCCCGGATCTCCTTCCTGCCTTACATGATCGGATCACTGGCCGGCACCCTTCCCTGGATGGTGGCGTTCATCGTGGTGGGCTCCTCGGCCGATCTCACCCTGGGCTTGCCTTTCGTTGTTGCCGTCGCGGCCTGGATTATTCTCGTCCTGGTCGCCGGTCGCTGGTGGCGCCGGCAGGCTAACCGGCAGAGCAACCCGGAACCGGAAGAGTGACACACGATACCACTTTGCAGGTCGGCATCGCCCTGCCTAGCATGTGAGACGGGACCTGAGACACCCGGAAGGAGTCTGAT
>JALGWK010000324.1 GCA_025774205.1 bacterium | reverse complement strand
GGTTTCTACAACGCCATCGATCAGTCACCGCTCTTCTGGGGCCGGACCGACTCGATCCAGCCCCGTGAGAGGACGCTCGATTTCACGATAAACTGTTATCTGCCCGGTACCGGCTTCGAGATTACAGGAGAGGGCGGCTGATGTTCGGGACTCTCTCCAGACCACTTCCACGGAAGCAGATCAGCCGTCTGCTCTTCATCGACCTGGCAGTGATCGTGGTCCTGGTTGTCTTCCCGGTCCGTTCCGGCTGGATCGAATACCGTAACGCGAAGATGGCCCTGACAGAGCAGGAGGAGATCGCGGAGGGGTGGGAGATGGAGATCCTCATGGCTGCGCGTGCCGAACGGGATCGGCCGCTGTTGATCGGTGAGATCAGGGCCGCCTCGGCGCAGTTCTCCCGGAGCAGCCAGTCGATCAGATCCCAGAGTGCTGTGGCGGCGATCCTGGAGGAGGTCAGGGACCTGGCCAGGCGGATGAACCTCGACGGGGTTGCGATCACTCCCCGCGGCCTCGATCCGCAGACGGGATTCCAGTTCCATGAGATGACCGTCGCTGTCACAGGCACCTTCAGCGAACACCTGAGATTCATCCATGCGCTGCAGAACCAGGCGAGTCTCTACATAGTCTTCTCCATGGTGCTCAGGGTGCAGACGGTGGATTCCCGTTCACCACAACTCAGGATGGAACTGGGGCTGCGCACAGTGCTGGTGGAGGATCTGATCCCTCTATCCGAGATCAATCGACTGGTAACCGAACTTGCGGCCGACAGTACCGCGACCGACAGTACCGCGACCGATCCCGGTGAGATTGGCAGTGAAGGGGGAAGTGATCAGGAGGATGGCGGCCGATGACCAAGACCCAGCGGGAACTGCTGATGCTGGTCGGAATCCTGATCGTGATAGGAGTGATCCTCCTTATCCGCCTGAGTGGAAATGGGGATATACCAGATCTGCCGCCAGCCGGCACCGTGCCCTCGACTACCCGGACTGCAACGCCGGGCTCAGCCGGAGATCCAGGTTCTCTCCTCATCACTCAGGCACCGGTGGAGATGCTGAATCCGGCCCTCTCTGACAGCGCTGTCACGGCGCGGATAACAGCAGGCCGGATCCGGGATCCCTTTGCCACCACCCGCCGGACGAACACCCGGGTGCCGACTACTCAACCAACTACTCAGCCGACTACTCAGCCGACTACTCAGCCGACCATTACGCGCGCGCCGGAGAGGCGGGAGATAATCCATACAGAGTGGCCGGAGGGGATCAAATATGACCTGCTGATATCACGTACCGGCAGGCCGGGTGAGTATTCAGTGCTGTTCAACGATCAGCCGGTGCTGGTCGGTGAGGTGATCCCGGGAACCAGGTGGAACAACATCCCGGAGACGGAATGGACACTGTTGGAAGCCACCCCGCTGCTGATAGTGATCCAGCGGGAGGTCCACACCACGGAAATCTGGGAAGTTTCTACGTACCGGTATGTCATCAGACCGTCGATGGAGAGCTTTCGATGAGTCTCCGGGACGAAGGAGAAATCATGCGAATACGGCCGTTTCCAGCCGCATGGGTGCTGCTGCTCGTGCTGCTGTTTTCTGCTCCAGCGAGCACCAGAGCCCAGACTGTTGATCTTTCGCAGGAAATGATCTTTGAATTGATCCTGGAGAATGAAACTCTGCAGGAGGCTCTGTACAAGGTTATCGTGGGCACCAATGTCAGCCACATCATCCCCATTTACGGTACTGCCCAGGATTCACTCCAGATATCGCGTCTGCACCTGCGCAATATCTCTGTCGCCGATGCCCTCAGCCTGATCCTGGAACCTCTCGGACTTACCTATGTGCATGATGAAGTAGGCATCATGATCATGCCCTTCCGGGAAGAACGGATCATCAGGTTCAAGTACCTCGGTTCGAGGTTCGCAGGCGGGGGTGGGGGGGGCGCCGGGGGTGCGGCGGGCGGAGCCGCGGGCGGTGCGGCGGGTGGTGCCGCCGGTGGCGCGGCGGGTGGTGCCGCGGGCGGGGCGATGGGGGGCGGAGCCCAGGTGCTGGAGGAGCAGCTGAAGGAACTCCTGAGTGATGGCGCGGTCCTCATGATTGATCTCCAGAGTCGCACGATATACGTCGAGGATTTCGTGCCGGAAGTTGAGCGTCTGGCCTGGTATATCGAGCAGATCGATGTGCCCCCTCTGCAGGTCGAGATCCAGGTGGCACTCATGGAGATGGTACACAGTGAGGATGAAAGTGAAGGCGTCGACTATCAACTAGGAGTTACCGGAAGTGACCAAGTTGAAAGCGCTCTCCTAAATCTTCCGGGCATCAGCCAGTCGGGTTTTGAGTTGAATATTTCTGGACTGGCATTGGGTGGTATCCTTGGTGGTAATCTGGACATGAATGTCGTTCTCAGAACTCTGGCTACATATTCGGACGCGAACCTGCTGAGCCGGCCCACTACGGTGGTGCTCGCGGACTCCAGACCGCGTTCATCGATGTCGGAATCGTTCTCACCGTCACGCCGACGATCCTCGATTCAGGCCTGGTGCAGCTCATGATCAACGCGGAGTTCTCTACCGCCACCACCTCGACGGCAGAGGGGGTGCCGGTGATCGCGACCCGGAACGCGACTTCCCAGGTCGTGGTCAGAGATGGGGACATTATGGTTATCGCCGGTCTCATGCGGGAGCAGGAGACCCTCACCAGAACGGGGATCCCGATCCTGAGCAAGATCCCCATCCTCAAGTATCTCTTTTCCAGCCTGACGGTTCGGAAGGAGAAGCGCGAACTCGTGATCCTGGTTTCGCCGAGGATACTCCACACCGTTCCGCAGGCGACCATCCCACCTGGAGGAGGGGCATAATCGTGGTGAATCGGAAGAGTGCGCTGCGGATGGGTCTGCAGGGCCGGTTCACCTCCCTGGTGCTCGGCGTGGTATTACTGCTCATGATCGGAGTAGCGTGGTACGAGCTGAAGAGCGGTCCGCAGACCATCGGACTGGCCAACGGCAAGACGCTGGATCTGAGGAATCTGGTGACGTTCAGTGATCAGATGTACGGGGTGCTCTTCCTGCTCCGGACACCGGTGATCGCGCTGGTGGCAGCAAGCATCGTGATGCTCTTCTATACTTCCCGATCGATCGTGGCACCGCTCAAACACGCCGGAGATGTGGCTGACGCTATTGCCGGCGGTGACCTCACCCGTCGGATCGTCTACCCCGTGAATGATGAGATCGGCGACCTGATCATGTCCTTCAACACCATGACCGATTCACTGGTGCGGAAGGTTGATCAG
>JALGWK010000042.1:12752-17381 GCA_025774205.1 bacterium | reverse complement strand
GCCACCTGCTGGCTCTTCTGCGGTGCTTCGAACATCACCTTGGTGAGGTCGGACTCCTCTGCGATGACATTGAGCGTCTCGTCGACGATGTTGCCCGAGAAATTGAAGATACCGATCCCCACTCCCGATTCGCGGGCTTCGATAATCACCTGGAAGACGCCCAGATCGATGTCGCGATGGATCTCGCGGACCAGTTCCTTCATGGAGAGGGCTGAGTCGGGGAACTTGCTGCCGACCTCTGAGAGGACCATGAACCCTTCACCGGCGACCTGCCTGATCACGTCTGAGCGGGTTTCATCGGTCATGGGGATGGTGCCGTCGGACACCTCGACGGCGTTGAAGCCGAGATCCTTCGACTCGGCCAGATAGCCATGACGTAGATGTTGTGAGCCCGGTAGGCCTCGATCTTCTCCCTGATGATTTCTTCCGGGCAGAGACGGGAGGTGCCGTAACCGAGTTTGGCGATGTCGATCCATTCACTCCCTATATTCAGGAAGTCCTTCAGCCGGGTCACCCCCATGCCGTTGTCCATGATCATCGTGAGGCCATTAGCCCTCGGTTTCCGGATCCGGCCCTTCAGGGGGCGCTCGATGAATCTCTCGAATGTGTCCATGTTCTACCTTCCGTCAGACCTGGCTTCGTCTCTCGACTCCGCTGATGATTCTGTACCTGTTACTCTTTCTCTGCAAGGAGCCTCTTGCCGAGGTTGTCCAGCAGGGAGCCCGGGAAGACATCCCCCCGCTGCAGTACCTCGCCGTACTCTCTGAGCGCGGAAGACACCTCTCTGAAGGATTTCGGGACCGGGGTGGCAGCCCCCATCTCGTTGAGGGCGAATTCCGCCTTCGTGCGATCGAGGAGACCGTCCAGATCTTCCGTGTCCCGCCCGAGCAGCATCGCCTGGGCGATCCCGGCCAGCACCAGGTAGGGATGCGCCGAGCCATCCGGCAGACGGAACTCGATCGTCGGCGGGGTCACGACACGTCCATCGCAGGTCTCCACCTGGGTCGGCAACCGGATCAGCGCCAGCCGGTTGAAGCTCCCCCAGGTGATGGCGTTGGGTGCTTCCTTGCCCTGCAGGAGCCTGGTGAAAGAGCCCTTCTCCCGGTTCCCGAAAGCCATCAGGGCACCGCCCATCTGGACGAGGCCGCCGATCAGCCAGCGGGCCTCCGGCCCGAGCTTGCCTGCATTCGCTTCTTCGAAGAGGTATGTGCCGTCGCGAATGGCCGAGACATGATAGTGCTGACCGCTCCCGGCGTGCCCCCGCCTGATGATGGGATCGAAGGAACAGCGCATCCCCCTGGCGTGGGCAAGATTGCGCAGCACCCATTGGGCAAGGACTACCGCCTCGGCAGCCTCGGGCAGCGATTCGAGCAGCAGTTCGAGCTCATGCTGCTCCCAGATGGTATCATCCTTCTGGGTATTGGGTACGTAGCCCACCTCGCTGTGCCCGTACTTCACCGGTACCCCCATGTCAGCCAGGATCGCCATGGCCTCTCTGCGCAGGGTCTGTCCGAATACGAAGGGAGCAGTGGCGTGATACCCTTTGTCCTCCTCGCCGTAGAAATCGCCTTCATCGGCGCGTTTCCCGAGGAAGAATTCCGGCTCTCCGAGCGCCTGCAGGTCTACGGATAACTCATTCCTGATCCGCTCGTCCGCTTTGCGGAGGATGGTGTCAGGTGACTCGGGGAGCGGTTCGCCGTCTCGTCCCAGATGACGGCAGATGAGCGCCAGTGTCGGTCGGGGAGAGAAGGGGTCGATGAAGGCGCTGGCCAGGTTCGGTCGCAGGATGACATCGGAGGCTTCGGTCCTGATCCCCGACATGGGGAAGAGGCTGGAACCATCGGCTCTCTCACCCCCCTCGAGGATGTCCCGGAGATGGTCTCTTGAACGGGGCACGAAGTCGAGGGTCTTCAGCCAGCCGTCGCCGCCGATATGCATCAGGCTCAGGAGACGGATGCCGCGGTCGGACACCAGTCCAACCATATCCTCGGTGGTCCACTCGATCTCCGGCTTGCCGAGGTGATGCTCGACCTGTCCTTTCGGGACGAGCGCGGGGTCGTTCACGGGTTGAGGCTGCTGAGGTGCGTCCATGATCGCTCCATTGTCGGGCGGGCCAGCATCGTATTGGATGCGGCAGCGTCAGTCAAAACTGGTTATTGTGAGTCGTGATGTCCAGAGAACCCGTTATCCGGCGGTACAGATTTTCGGGGAGGTCAGGCTGATGAAGATCGCACTGGTGCAGCAATATGCGGGACATGACCGTTCCGAGAATGTCAAGCGGGGGCTGGCGGCCCTCCGCACCGCGGCCGGAAACGGGGCGGAACTGATCTGCTACGCCGAACTGGCCTTCGAGAGGTTCTATCCGCAGTTCCGGGCGGAAGGCCCCGTGCACGATCGGGCCGAAACGATCCCGGGACCGATCACCGACGCCTTCTCCGAACTCGCCCGCGAACTGGGCGTTGTGGTGGTCCTCAACCTCTTCGAGCGGGATGGCGAGCAATGCTATGATTCATCCCCGGTCATCGATGCCGACGGAACCCTGCTCGGAGTTACGAGGATGGTGCATATCACCCAGTACGAATTCTTCTATGAACAGGATTACTACACTCCGGGCAACACTGAGGCCCCCGTCTACGATACACGGGCCGGGCAGATCGGTGTCGCCATATGCTACGACCGGCACTATCCGGAGTACCTGCGGGCACTGGCCCTGCGCGGAGCGGAGATCGTGGTGGTGCCCCAGGCCGGATCGGTCGGTGAATGGCCGGAAGGGCTGTACGAGGCGGAGATGCAGGTGGCGGCGTTCCAGAACGGATTCTTCACGGCCCTCTGCAATCGGGTAGGCGCCGAGGAGAACCTCGAATTCGGGGGAGAGTCTTTCATCTGCGCGCCCGACGGCGTGGTCACAGGCCGGTCACCGGCCGGGGAAGATCACATCCTCTACGCCGATCTTGACCTGAAGGCCGTTGAGGCTTCGCACGGACGGCAACTCTTCCTGCGCGACCGCCGCCCGGAACTCTACGCCGGCTGGCTCGGCACATAGTGTCCTGTCACGTGACAACCGTCCACAACGGGTGAGGAGCAGCTCCGTTGACACCAGAACATGCCTCGGCTAGTTTGCCGCCTATGCTGAAGGCGGTATACGCATTCATCGGTGACGACGAGGTACGCATCCAGGCCAAGGTGGCGTCTCTCATCGACATGGCGGTGCCTGAAGGCCTCGCGGCCTTCAATATCGACCAGCACTCACCGGGGGAGTCCACTTCCATCCAGATCGAAGATTCGGTGCTCAGCCCTCCCATGGGCGACGGCAGACGGGTCGTCGTCGTACGTGAACTGGCTTCCTTCCCGGAGTTGGAACAGGAGGCCATAGCCGAACTGGCCCTGCGTCAGGCAGGATTCACTGACTCGACCACGACTCTCGCCCTGATGGCTGCCGGTCTTGACCGGCGGAAACGAACCTTCAGGACGCTCAAGAAGCTGGACGGATCGGCCGACGGGCAGGTTGTGGAGTTCAGCGCGCCGAAACCGTACAAGATGGACGAATGGGTTCTGAAGCGCGCGGCCGAGCGGGGGATCCGTATCGAGCGGGACGCGGCAGGGGCCCTGGTTGACCTGATCGGCGGGAACCTGAGGACGCTCGACGGGGAACTCACGAAACTGGAGCTCTACCTTGGGACCGGAGCGCCGGTGAATGTCACGGCAGTCGAGGAATCGGTGGGCAGGCGGCGTGGAGAATCGGCCTGGGACCTGCCCCGGAAGGTGCTGACCGGAGACGCCAGGGGGGCGCAGATGCTGGCCGGACGGCTCCTGGAGCACGGCGAGAGCCCGGTCTTCCTCGTCTCGGTCATGACGCAGGTCGTGCTTGATGCCTGGCGGATCCGGGTGTATCTCGATCGGGGCACGGCGAGAGGCAGGATCATCGAGGAGGTCGGCCTGAAGCGGTACTATGCCGACGCGAATATCGCCGCCGCCGCGCGGGTACCGAAGGGATCTTTCCCGGGGATGATCGAAGCTCTGAAGGAATGTGACAGGGCCCTGAAGAGCAGTGCCGCCGGCAAGGAGACCCTGATCGAGGGCCTGCTCGGAAAGCTGACTGTCCTGAGCGACGCCGCTCGAGAGGAGAGGGCAGCGTGTTGAACTGGAGAAAGGGTGCCGAGCACGATCCGAAGGAAATGGGTTTTCTCGATCATCTCGAGGAACTCCGCTGGGTACTGATCCGCGGCGGGGTCGTCCTGCTGGTCCTGGCAATCGTGGTGTTCAATTTCTCCGGCTGGATTTTCGACTCCATCATCATCCATCCCCTGAGTACGTGCCGGGAATCTGCTGGCCATGATGAACATCAGCATGTGGTCGGCCTTCATCCTGGGACTGCCCTATATCTCCTGGGAGATCTGGCGATTCGTCGTTCCCGGACTCTTCCAGCATGAACGGCGCCTCGTCCCCATCATGATGGTAGTGACCATCCTCTGCTTCGCCACCGGCGCGGCCATGGCCTATTTCATCATCATCCCTTACGCGCTCCACTTCTTCCTGACCTTCGGCGCCGAAATGGCCGTGCCCACGATAGAGATCAAGGAGTACATCTCCTTCGTGCTCCGGATGATCATTGTATTCGGGGCCATCTTT